>JAZQYS010000035.1:0-10865 GCA_045633645.1 Victivallaceae bacterium
TTTTCTCGTGAAAAAAAGTTTTTCGCCTCCCCCCGATTCCCACTGCCCTTATCAAAAATGCAGCAGGGAGAAGATGTCTTCGGGTTCCATCATGCGTCCGGTGCCGTCGGCACCGCAGGCGACTCTGCCGGAGACGGGACCGGCGAAGGAGATACCACGTTCCTGTAATTTGCGGACATTTTCCTGACAGGCAAAATTGCGCCACATGGCGGGATTCATTGCCGGAGCGATAACGGTCGGACCGGAGTAGGTAATGGCAAAAGTGGAGAGCGCATCATCGGCGATACCGTTGGCGAATTTGCCGATAAAGTTGGCGGTAGCGGGAGCGACGACAAAAAGTTTTGCTTCATCGGCAACGGCGACGTGTTCGGGTTTCCAGTCAGCTGTTTCCCAGAGGGAGGTGATGACGGGGCGGCGTGAAAGCGTCTGAAAAGTGAGTTCCGTGACAAAACGGCGGGCATTTTCGGTCATAATGACTTGAACCTGCCAGTTGTTTTTTGTCATCATGCTGCACAATTCGGCGGCTTTGTAAGCGGCAATGCCGCCGGTCACGCCCAGAACGACAAGGGGGGAGGCATTGCTCATTGGAAAAGCTCCTCAGTAATCAAAGAAGTCCGCAGCTGAAGACATTTCAGCAGACTTTCAAGTTCAAACGCCGCCTTTTCCAAGTTGTCATTAACGACCATGAAGTCATAGGCTCTGAAATGAGAAAGTTCTTTCTGAGCCGCACCCAGACGGCGGAGAATCTGTTCTTCGGCATCGGTTGCGCGGGAACGCAGACGTTTTTCAAGCGTGGGCAGATCGGGGGGCGCAATGAGAATAAACGCCGCACACGCCGCCAGAGCGGGATCTTCAGCCGCGGCTTTGCGGATACTTAAAGCACCCTGAACGTCAATGTCAAGCAGAACGGATTTTCCTGCTGTGAGACGGTTCATGACTTCACTTTTGAGCGTTCCGTAACGGTGGGCGAAAACACCTGCGGTTTCAATAAATTCTTTGTTTTCTTCGCGGCGCAGGAACTCTTCTTCAGAGAGAAAATAATATTCTCTGCCGTGAACTTCACCGGTACGCGGAGCGCGGGTGGTGCATGAAATGGAAAATTCCAGTTCCGGCATATTGGCGCGCACTTTGCCGATCAAAGTGGATTTGCCGACGCCGGAGGGTCCAGAAATAACAATCAAACTGCCGGTTTTTTTCATGATATATCTTCCTCAACAATAACGCCGCCGCATTTGCTCTGCCAGTTCGGGAAATTCCATTTCAGGGGGAAATCCCTGCACTGGACGGGCTTGACCGGGTCGATCAGACAACTCGGAAGCCCGTTTTCTTCAGAGAGCCACTGACAGGAACCGTCTGCTTTTTCAAGCAAAGACAAATGCATACGATCCGGAGAAAGGCGTGTGTAGTCGTTGATGAATTCTTCAACGCTCAACCCGAGAAATTCTGCGATTTTGTCCGCTTCGTGATCCTGAACTTTGACACAGCCTTTCCAGCGGCAGCAGTTGCCGCAGCGGCGGCAGATAAACTTTTTCATGCCGGATTTTACCGGAAATCATCAAAGACCAGATCATCACCCTTGATGTCAATGGTCAGGAATCCCAACGCAAAGTCAACCCATTCCATCGGGTGAACGTAAAGATCTCCGTCAACCAGAAATCCCAACGCGCCGCCGATGGCCCAGTAGTCGCGGGAGCCTTCAAAGAAGTCATAAGTACGGGTGGTGGGATCGGGAATACCGGCACGGTCTTCGGCATATTTGTCAACTAAACTTGTGCTTGAAAGCATGCTGTAACGCTCTTCTCCGACGAAGATGAAGGACCAGTACCAGCCCTCTTCAACGCCCAGACCGTACTGACGGTTGTAGTTTTTGTAGAATTTGTAGCAAAAGAGACTTGCTCCGGCACCGACATCAACGAAACGGGTTCCCATCAGACGGGCTTCGATTGCGGGACCGACACCAAGACTGAAAGAGAACAAATCCAATGCGTCGATCAGACGGTTGGGGATATAGAGAGCGACTTTTTCCAGAAAATCATTGCCGCGGGCGGGAGCGCAGAAAAATGTGCATGCCAGCACAAGGGCGAGAAAAAACTTTTTCATTGTATAATGTAAACTCCGTTTGACAAATCCAAACAATTACTCTTCAATATTTCCGGCGGTTTCAGCCAGAAGAGCTTTGACCTGTTTTTTGCCGAGACCTCTCAATGCACAGATACGCGCCTTGACACCGGCACGCGGATAGCTTTTGCCCTTTTCCCAGGAACTGACGGTGTGCATTGAAACATCAAGCAGCTGAGCCAGTTCGCTCTGGGTTAATTTGAGTTTGGTGCGGATACGGACGATACCTGCGGCATTCAAACGCAGTTTGGGTTCTTCGTCAACAAGTTCAATACCCTGAGCAGCAGCGGCCTGTTTCTGATAATTTTCAGCTTTTTTATTGGCTTCACTGTAGAGTTTCTTCAATTCAGAAATCTGACGGCGCAGACTGACGATGGTTGCCTGCAAAGGCTGCACAGCCTGTTTGATTTCTTTGCGTGCCAGACGGCGGATTTCATCACTCAAAACTTGTTTCAGGTCAGACATTGTAAACCTCCATTTTTTTGTATTGGAAAAATAAAAATATACCTACGTTTCAAATATAATACAATTTATTGTATTTTGCAAGGGATACGGTTTAAAAACTTGACTTAAAAAGCAAATTCCGACCTTGACGGACCTTATGGACCCAATGGACCTGATGGCCAGTTTTATGTTTTATCCATGAAAATTCAAAAAAAGGCAAAGAGAGAGCAATTATTACTTGCAAAAGAAATCAGGGTGCATTAAATTACATGGTATACTCAACTATCTACCTTTAAACGGAGTGTTTTTATGTGGCAGAAATACATTGAAAAGTACGAAAATGAATTGACAAATTCAGTTGTTCCGTTCTGGGAAAAATATTGCGTTGACCGGGAGTTCGGCGGCTATTTTACCAGTCTTGACCGTGACGGTTCAGTTTATGACTCTTACAAGTATATGTGGATGCAGTGGCGCATTGTTTATATGTTCGCCGAAATCTATCTCGCCGGGTACAAAAAAGACAGCTATGTAGATATCGCTGAAAAAGGATTTGATTTTCTCTACAAAAACGGACGGGATTCCGAAGGACGTTATTACTTTGCCCTGAACCGTCAGGGCGTTCCCGCCATGGCGCCGTACAGTCTTTTCTCTGACTGCTTTGCCGCAATGGGCGCCGCAAAACTCTATAAAATCACCGGCAAAGAACTCTATGCCGATGCCGCCAAAGAGGCCATGCGCAATTACCTTGAGCGCGCCCAGAGCGGCAACAGTGCGCTGCAGTGGAATAAATCCCTTGAGGGCAAAACACCTTATTACTCGCTCGGACAGTATATGATGATGGCAAATTTAGGTCTTATCATGAACGAGTGTCTCGGCAGTGACGAATTTGCCGGAGCCATGGATACGGCGGTGGATATGGTTCTCAACAAGTTCTACTCTCCCGACTTCGGACTGGTGTTTGAAAATATGCCCGTTGACAGCGATAAGCCCGACCTTGAAAGCAGTATCGGCAGACAGCTGAATCCTGGACACGTTCTTGAAGCGATGTGGTTTCTGCTCAATTATCTGGAAAATGTTCCCGGTTCAGAGCAGAAAATCGAAGCCATCTGCAAGATTATTTCCAATACCCTTGAGTTCGGCTGGGATAAGGAATTCGGCGGTATCTATTACTTTATGGATGCTCTGGGAAAGCCGCACCTGGAACTTCAGCACAATATGAAACTCTGGTGGGTGCATAACGAGGCACTGCTCGCCTGTCTGTACGCCTTTGATATTTCCCGCAAAGAAGAATATCTCAAATGGTTTGAAAAACTTGATGACTGGACCTGGAGCCGGTATCCCGATCCGGAATACGGCGAATGGTATGCCTATCTTGACCGTCAGGGCAATGTGACACACTCTCTTAAAGGCGGTAAATGGAAAACCTTTTTCCACGTTCCCCGCTGCCTGCTTTTTGCGGCGCAGAGGATGAGAAAAATTCAAGGTTGATGCAAAAAAACAAGGCGGCAAAAGCTGCCTTGTTTTTTGGGGAAAAATTAAATTTATTTTTGCCGTTCAATGCGGATGACGGCAGTCAGGGTGTCGTTGTTTTCTGCCCGGAATATCCGGTAATGACCGTTGCGGTTGCAGCCGGTTCTGCCGGTATCGGAGATTTTTCCCTGCTGCAATTCCCAGCGGCACTCCCAATTGCGGTAACGGATTGTAAGCGTTCTGCCGGAATTGCTGATAACTGTTTTTTCTTTGCCGTCAAAGGTGAATGCGGGAATCATCAAACCCACTTCACCTTTACCTGAAACGGTGATTTTCATACCGTTTTTATCCAACTGATAATCGGTGACAAGTTGATGTTTATCCTGCCATGTGCAGCTGATTGCGGCGGTTGCGCTTTCTTTCAGAGCCGAATGCTTTTGAATTTTGTGGACGGCTTCTCTATCGGCTCCTGAAAGCCATTTGCCATCGACTTTCAGTTCAGGCGCAATGGCAAAAGGAATTGCATTTTCGACATTGATTTTGTAGCGGGGCGTATCGGTTCCGGGCGTTGAAAGGCAAATCGTTTCCGGCGCACCTTTTCTGTGCAATCTGCCCATGCCGGAAGCGTCATAGGTGTAATCCGCCCGGTAGTCATATTCCATGAAATACTCTCCGGCACGCAGGAAAAGTTTGTGAAAGTGATCAGAAAGCTGCAGCGTTTCTCCTGAAACATCATCGGGTTCAATTACCGGTATCGTATCATCGCACAGCAGATAGGCGACATACAAAAATGAGGCTGCTGTGATCATGTATTTATCAAAATAAGCATAATTTTCGCAACCGTATCCGGTTTTGCGTGGGAAACGGTTTTTGACATGGTTGATCGGTTTTTCTGCGAGGTGGGATTCCATGTTTTCCAATGCCCTCCGGACGACTCCCCTGAATCTGGAAGCGGTTTCCATGTCTCCTGCTTTGGCATAACGGGCGGCTTCGTATTCCAGAATGATCGCAACGTGTGCTTCATTGTGGAGAAATTGATTGCTTCTGCCGCCGTAGGGCAGTGTACCGGTCACTGAAATCATTTTCGGTGTCAGTATTCCGGCGCGTTTGAGCGCATCATCCCACTGCTTGGAATATTTTCCCTGATAGCCGAAATGCAGCATAACAGAAAAAAGTCCGCGCGTCACCAGGTCATACACCATGGGTTCATGGGGGTCACGGTACATGCCGTTTTCATCATTCCACTGCAGCTGAGAGGCCGCCTGAATATCAATGAAACGCATATCTTTTTTGCCTGCGCCGATATGGTAACGCATCCATTCGCTGACCATGCAGAACGCCGCCCAGTTGAAAACTTTTGAGTCCTCTTTTTCTGCATAGACCCTGTAACATTTTTCGACCGTGACATCTTTGAATTTTGCTTTCCAGGCATCGATCTGCGCTTGCGGGAAGGTGCGTTTCTGCTCCAACTCCATAAGGCAGAAGATGATTTCCTTGATACTGAATTCATTGGCGATTTTTTTGTGTTTGGGAATTTCAGTACAGCAGAAATCCATCATTTTGACGAAGCGGGGAATCAGATCAAGACGCTTGCCGTGGGCGATCAATATGCCGATGTCGGCAGTCAAACGGGGAAAACCGTGTTCTGTCAAACCATTGGTTTTGACCTCTTTGAAATAGCGGTCGATGTGGGCTTTGGAATAGGCGGAAAGAACTTTTTCCATCACGTCTATATAACGGGACTTTTTCATAATGCGTTTGCTTTCTGTTGCGGATAATGACAGCGAGGTCAATGCCAGAACAATAAATAAAATTGTTTTCATAAAAATACTTGTGTGATTTTCCCGCCTGCCGGGAGTTTTTAACAGTGGAATAATATAGCGTATCCTGTTTGTTTTTTCAACATCTGATTTTTGAAAATCATTCACATTTACCGCAGCACAGCCCCCGGAAAAAGAATGTTCCCGGGGGCTGTGCAGGTGACGGAAAAAAAACAACTCCGTCAAATTTCCGTCAAAATTTTAAAGTGTTTGTATTTATCTAGTTAAGAATCCGTCATTCTGACTTTTTGTCTTCTTTTTTGTCTTCGTTGAGTTTTGCAAAAGAGGCACTGTCGGCGAGGGAAATTTCACCGTCAACCTGTCCGTTGTCAAGGGGATTTACCAGACGGGTTGAAAGGTCTTTAAAAAGTTGACGCATATCTTTGATTCCGCCGATGGTGAACCAGATTGTTGTGACAACCGCGGCAACCAGCGGCACGGCAACAGCGGTGATAAAGTAATAGTGTCCCCACCATTGAATCGGCCAGGGCGAGATCAGATTGCAGATGACGACCAGAATGAAGCCGATCAGGAATTTGTAAATAAACGTGTAGATAAAAACGCTCCACGAGATGATTTTATCACTCTTTGAATGTTGCGGGGTAATGCCTATCATCTTTGAAAGGGCCGTGCGCACGGACCATTTGACTGTTTCCTGTTTGTGTCCGTCGGTATTGTAAATACCGCGGTGGAGCATGCGGTCAAGGTTGAACGGTTTTCTGTAAGTTAAGAGTGATCCTGCCAGATACATCAAAAGGCAGATAATCATTACAATAAAGTTGATTTCAATGGAGTTGATGGGGAACTTGTGCGCTGCCATTCTCCAGACGATCCACGGTTCAAAGGGGGCGGAGCAGGCGGCGAGAAATTCTCCGACCGGCAGGTGCCAGTTGTTCGCTTCAAGCCAGGGATAGACTATACTTGCCCAGTTGCGCTGCAAAAAGATGAATGAAAGTGAAAGAACCATGCCCGATATCAATGACGCAAAAGCACCGGTGGTGTTGCCGAAACGGCTGTAAAGTCCGAAAAAGATCATGGGACCGGCACCAATCCACATGGAACACATGATGGTAACGAACATATTGATATAGTCCAGCTGCGCCATGAAAAATGAACTGATGAGCCAGAAAATACCGCAGCCGACACAGACCATACGGATCAGAAACACGTGTTTTTCCATGGATATTCCGCTTTTGCAGAAAGGCAGAATACAGTCCTGAACAATGGTTTGCGCTGAAGAAAACAGACGGCTGTCATCTGTTGAAAGCATCATGACAAGCACAAACAGAGCAAAGAGTCCGACCATGCCGACGGGGAGCAACTGCCGCAGGGCGATGGGGAGCATCATCTGGTGATAGAGTGTGAAAAACTCCTGATATTTCTGTGCGCCGCGCGGCTCATTTGCAAAGCCTTTTTTGACAGTTTCAAGCAGGGGCGTATCCAGATTCTTTGTGTGCGACAGCGGTGCATCCTGTGGACGGGTTCCGCCGTGGATGTGATCGGCAGGCGGGAGTTTTTTGATATCGTTCAGCACTTTTTTCTGAAGTTCCGGATTGCCTGCGCTGATTTCGCTCAGAACCGTTGCGCTGAGTTTGTCGCGCACGGCCTTTGCCTGAACGGCAAAACTGCGGTGGTTGAAAAATGCGATTACCATCAGAACCATCAAGGTATAAAACACGTTGGAGAACATACTGCGCCATGTTCCCATAAGTCCTGCCATTTTCTGTTCGTGCGGAGACTTTGCCGCAATATTGGAACCGCTGCCGTACCAGTTGCCGCGGTTGATGATTGTGGCATAAAAGGTAACAACCAGCGCAAACAGGTTGAAATCGCGCATCTTGGCAACGTCAAAGGGGTTGAGGAAACTTTCTCCGGAAACGCGGTCGGTCATAACAGGAACGACCGTTTCGTTCCATGAAAAATTGACGAGAACAAAAATCGTGAAAATAATCAGCAGCGGATAACAGATGAATCCCTGAATCGTATCGGTGATAATCAATGCCAGACAGCCGCCGCAGCAGCAGACAATCACGCACAAAACGGTCATCAAAAGAGTCAGGATAAGAAACGTCGGCAGCTGAACGCCGAAAAGTTCAAAAGTTTGCGGAAATCCGAGATAATAAATTGTAAAACGCGCCGCCAGAGCAGGACAGATACAATTTGCCAGAAGTTCGGCAACAGAACGCAGTGTCGAAGCATAAATCCGCAGGGGACGGTTGTAGCGCATTTCAAGAAATTGTCCCATACTCAAGCATTTGGTTTCACGGAAGCGGTAAGCCATGAATCCGGTCAATCCCAGAATAACCATAAGCGGCGTAAGGATACTGTTCCAGAAACGGATGGCGAAACCGACTTTATAGTTGACTTCAATACAGCCGATCAATGTCAATACAGCCAAACCTTCGGCAATATCGCTGACGGTAATGACGTAACGTCCTGCCACGCGTCCGGCGGCAAGATAATCAGAAACGCCCCTGATGTAACGCCGTGAATAAAATCCCATGTATACAACGAAGGCGAGGGGGACGATGGTAATAATCCAGTCAATCAGACTCATAAAACGATAATCCTTTTTTTGATGGTTGAAGGCAATTTCAAAACTCATCAAAAGTCTTAAAGCGCATCTGCTTTGATTTTTGAATGATTATTGCAACTGCCTCTGATTTTGAAATATCCACAAATTAAAATACATCCTGCTTTTGATTTCTGCAACAGAGATTTTGAAAATTTGTTTACACGAAGAGCCTTGAAGTTTATATTTTTGCATATGACTGAATCACTGTAAAAATATAAAAACGCACCAAAAACCTTTTTTCTTTCCACGGGGAATGCTTGTTTTTCAAAAAAGTCATGATACATTAACTGTGAAGGCAACAGGTTAAAAAACTGCTGAGGAAAATTTTTTATTATGCCCGGAAAAATCATTCACAACACCATTACAGCACAGGCTCTTGCAAGCTGCAAAATTACCGGTGCTTCTGCTCTGGCTCAGGATTACTGCTGCTATCCTGATTTTTATTTTGAGGAAAACAGAGAAGAAGCGGTTCCTTATATGTTTTTTTACGGGGGGATACAATTTCATTATCCGCCGCACACACCGGTTGAGGAGTTTTACCGTTATTGGGATAATAAAGACGGCAGAAATTATCTGCTTTCGACCCGTGCCAATGATAATATCCGCCATGTTGAGGCGGGATTCCGCTATTATCTGAATAAAACGGTTGCTCTGCTCAAAGAAAATAACCGGAATGAGGCCTGGAAATATCTCGGGTGTCTGCTGCATTTTCTGGAAGATTCCACTTTCGGACTTCATGCGCTTGAGGGAGCCGACGGAACGGATATTTTTGTTCTGGACAGGCTCTCCGGAAAAAATGTGACAAAGGAACTCTGCAAGACGGAACTTCCGCCGGAGTGTTTTTCTCAAACCGTTGAACCTGAAATCATTTCAGATGATATTGAAGAAACAGTAGCTCTTCTCTATGCCCGTTATGTGCGGGATACGGCAGCGAGCAGACAGACGCTTTTTGATCAGGCGGCGGCACTGCTTTACGGCGTTTCCAAACGGGAGTTCAATGAAAATACCCGTTTGATGTTTTCAACAGCACTTTCCCTTGCGGCAGATGTGATTGCAACGGTGATTGCCATTGCGGAAAATACGGCAATCGGTACTGCTGAACGCCAACTTTCCTGCTTTTCTCCCTTTCATTATCCGATCGGCGGTGCCGGGGGATTCGGGCTGCGGAAATTTGAAGAAAAAGACGATGTTGTTATTTTCGGTACAAACAGTTCGGCTAAATTGCTTTATAATATTCCGTCAAATATTTACAGCCGCTTTTCAGCAGTCGTTTACGGAGATGATATCAAACAGCTGACACTTTATCTGATCAACAACGGAAGTGTTGTGCAAACCATTGAACTTGAGAAAAACTGCGAAACTCCGATAGAAATAGACTCCCCTTGCGGAACGGTCGGATTTGAAATATCTTCAACGGAACTTTCAGGCAGAATAGAAATCCGAAACGGTGTTTTTTCAAGAAAGTGAAAAGGCCTTTTTACTTTCTCTGTGAACGGCAGTGAAAATTTTTTAAATTATCATTTCTTGTATGGTTGAATTTGTTTTCGTATCAGAGTATATTACGCGTGAGTATAAATAATTAACCGCACAAGGGGGGGCCATGCCTGAAAAAGAGTCCGCATTCAAAATCAGATACATTTTTTATTTTGCCGGGATTTTGCTTGTATTTCTTGCCGTTTTAAGTTATTCTCCGCTGGATGCCGCTTTGTTGTCAGGCGGTTCTGACGGTCTCATTAAAAACTGGATTGGTAAGCTCGGGGCTTATTTCGGACTTGTAGCTTTTCATCTTTTCGGTGTTGCCGCTTATTTTATCCCGTTTCTTATGCTGCTGCGTCTGGTGCGTTCTTTTGTGCCGGAACCGGGACGCTTTTCTGTGTATTTCGGCGGATGTGCGTCTGTTATGATGGGACTGGTGCTGCTTTTCGGTCTGAGTCCTGAAGTTTTTGCGCCGTTGTGCGACCGGTTGGGACTGGGAAGAATACATGTGCCGCAACTGGCACTTTCCGGCGGTGCGCTCGGACAGATTCTGGTTGCTCCGGCCTGTCCGCTTTACGACATTCCTCCGGGACTCATGCGCAATTTTATCGGTGCAGTCGGTTCAATGATTATCGGTTGGGCATTTCTTATGGGCGGATTGATTGTCATTTACGTAAGCGATTGGCACCGTTTTCTGATGGACCATCTCTTTCTTGCTCCCCGGAAGCCCCGGGAAAAAGCAAAAAAGCCTGCTGCGCGTACTGTATCTGAAGACGATGAAGACGATGAAGATGCCGGACCGCCGGTTCGGAATCGTCTTGCCGCTCTGCTGAAAAAGGTTGAAAAAGAAGACACCGAAGAAGTTGAACTTTTTGCTGAAGAGGATGAAGAGGAAGAAGAAAAGTTGAAAATTTCTCCGTCTCCCAAGCCGTCCAGAGCAGATATGCCCATTGTTGAAGAAG
>JAZQYS010000036.1:0-10398 GCA_045633645.1 Victivallaceae bacterium
CAGCTCTTGCGGTCAAGTTTGCCGTTGATTTTCAGAAAAAGGCAAATTTAACCTCGTGGGGAAAATTTGCTGCTGCCTGTTTGCTTGCAGTGGGAACGATACCCAGTAATCTTCTGGCTCTTGGCGGATGCGTGTTGTATGCTCTGCCTCTGGCAGGAAAATCCTTTTGGCGCAGGAAACGCTCTGTTGCGCTTTGTTTAACACCTTTTGCCGCGCTTGGCGTCTTTTATCTGCCGATTTTGAAGTCCTTTCTCGGTGTATGCCGTCTGGGGGAGGGGTGGCAGGATGGGAAAGCTGTTCTGCTTGCCTGGGGTGTGACCGCAGGCTGTGTGTTCGGCGTTCTCTGGCTTGTGTGGCTGACCGCATTGGTCCGGCGTTGGGATTTCAAAAACTTTGTCAGAACGGGAATCCTGCTTTTTCCGGTTGCTGCCGTGATTTTATTGCCGACAGCACCTTTCCCGAGAGTGTTCTTTCCGCTGTTGCCGCTGCTTGGATTGATTGTTGCCAACGGAATACGCCGTTGTTCTGCCTTCAGACAAGAGAGAAAGCAGAAGACGCGTATTCTTTTCGGGATTCTCGGTTGTGTTGTTCTGTTGTCTGCGTTTGCATTGAAACAGGATGGAACGAAAGAATTTCTTTCAGGATATTGCGGTAACAGCAGCGGAGATGATTTCTTCTATGGTTTCTATATGAGGAAAGATCATGTCCCGCAGCAGACTGCACGGGAACTTGAAAAAATTTACGGGCGCAATAGCGTTCTTCCGTCTGTTTATTTTTCTTTTCTGGCAGATCCCTGGCCGTCGATGTATTATATTCTTGCCAACGGACAGCGCAGTGAGTTTCTGTTTGATGGCCCCCGGGGAAAAGTTGCAGCTCTTGCCGCCGGAAGTCTGGTTGTTATCCACAAAAAAGAAAACCCCGGCACCGTTGCTGAACGGTTCGGGGTGACTTTACTGCCGTTATTTCAAACACCGATGCACAGTGTCTTTAAGGTGCAGTAATTATTCTCTTGCATCAGGGCGGTCTGAGAGATACAGTTGAAGAAAAGTGATAATTCCCAGCATCAATATTGCCTGAATGACCAGAATCAGCGCAGTGAAGAAACTTCCTCTCAAAACGGGCAGAATACCCAGACTGATGGTCAGAGCCATCAGATGAACGAGCATGACTGCGCGCTTGCGGGTAAATCCCATACGGACAAATCTGTGAGAGATGTGATTGTGATCTCCAATCCAGAAAGGCTTGCGGTTGATTGTTCTGATGATAACAACCATTGCCGTATCAAAAAGGGGCAGGGCAAGGATGAAAAGCGGCATGAGAACTGGAAAACGCGACAGGGAAACGCTCTTATCGAAAAAGGTTACCATCGCAGAAACAACAGCAGCCAGATATCCGAGAAAATGACTGCCGGAGTCACCCATGAAAATCGTTGCCGGAGTCGTGTTGTAAAACCAGAAGCCGCAACAGACGGCACAGTTTAAAACCGCGAAACAGGCGACAAAGTATTGACAGTTGAGAGCCGCAACAACTGAGAAGAATCCCATGGCGATAGCGATTGTTCCCACAGCCAGACCATCCATGTTGTCAAAAAAGTTGATGGAGTTCATCAGCAGCATGAACCAGAATAAAGTGATTCCGGTTTCCACGCCGGGGAATCCGGGCAGAATATTGAGGCGGATATTTCCGCCGAATACGGCAATTAAAGCAACGAAGAACTGTCCCGCAAATTTGGCAGAAGCGGACATCGGATATTTATCATCAATCAGGCCGAGAAAAACGGCAATGGCGGCTCCGATTGCAATAAAGCACAGATTTCCGTAGATTTGAAGTATGCCGGGTAAATGGGTTTCTGCGATTTTTGAAAAAGCGGGGAGCAGATTCCATTTTATTGCAATCACGCCTCCGGCAATGCAGAAAAGCCATGAGAAAAACAGAGCAAGACCGCCTAAAAGCGGCGTTGATTTTTTATGTCCCTTGTGATTGTCAGCAGGAACATCCATGAAACCGGTTTTTGCAGCAAGGCTGCGGAATACCGGCGTTAAAATCAAAGCTCCGGCAAGACCGGAGGCAAAGACGACAGTATATATTTTTATCCAGGTTGCGGAAATCATTTTTTATCTCATTGATTTGTTGTTGTGCGGCGGACATGTTCCAACAGCAGAACTGTTGCCGCCTGTGCAGCATTCAGGGATTCATAATCTCCCGGCATGGGAATAATCACATTCCGGCTGCCTGCGGGATGACAGGTTACGCCATTGGCTTCACTGCCGATGACAATTACGCTTCTGTCAAACAGTCCCGGCGCAGTAAAACAGCTTTCGCCGTCGTGTGGATCAGCAATGAATGTTTGTTTGAACCCAAAATCTGCTGCTGCTGAAACCAGCTCTTCAAGGTTTTCAAAGCGTCTCAAGCGCAGAGAGAACTGAGCACCGAGTCCGGAACGTATGGCTTTGTCACACCAGGGGTCTACGGAACCTTTCGTGTACCACAACTCCGCACCGCCGATGGCGCGGAATGTCCGGGCAATCGTTCCGAAGTTGCCCGGATCGTTGAGTTGATCCAACGCAAGAATGAAAGGACCGGCAGGAGTACCTGCCGCAAAGTCCGGTGTTTGTGCAACGGCAACGATTCCCTGGGAGTTGACCGTTTCGGTAATACCGGCAAGAGTTTCTTCTGAAATATTGCGCGATTTTTCAGGAATCTCTTTAAAAGCTTCAAATCCGCGCGGCGTTCCTGCGATGAATTTAACAGAACCGGGAGCCTTATCCAACAGCTCCCGGACTGCACGCACGCCTTCACACCGGCAGCAGCCGGAATGTTTGCGCCCGCCGCGCGTTGATAACGAGCGCAGCAGGGCAAGTTCTTTTTTTGATATTTCCGGCAGTTGCATGGTGTTCATTCTTTATTTTTTCTTGGACTTTGCAGGGGCTTTTTTGTATTCGCCGTTATCAATGCCGATCAGCACTTGTTTTGCATTTCCGGTCCAGTAAGATACGGTCTGGGTGTTGCCGGAAATCATGCCGGTCCGTCCGAGAACGGTCTTGGCCTGTTTTTCATCTCCGGTCTGAATCAGCAGACGTCCAGCATTGTAACCGGCTTCGGCACGCAGGGCGGCGGGGAGTTCAAGATTGCTTTCAACAGCAAGAAAACGGGGAACTGCCTCTTTTTTCTTACCGGCAAGTTCGCAGGCATAGCCGGAAGCAAGTTTCGCTTTTCCGGCAAGAGTTGCTTCCACGCCGGAAGTGTTGGCGATTTTGTCAAACTCAGCAATGGCATCCTTGTAATTCTTGGCATCGAGCTGGAGCTTTGCCAGTCTGAAACGGGCAATAGCTGCTCCCGCATGATTCGGATGCTTTTTAAGTGCTGCTGAAATTTCAGAAACGGTTGCCGCATCGGTCAGTTCAAAAGCAGCCTTGCGGTCCGCAGAAGAACGTGCAGTTGCGATTCCGAAGATGACTGCCGCCAGAACTGCTGCGATAATTGCCACGAAGCAGGCGGGTTTCCAATAAGTTGCAAACCACATTTCAAAGCGTTCAGTATCGGAGAACAGAGCCTGTCCGATTTCTGCATCTATTTTCTTTTTGTTGTCAGTAGCCATTGTTCATTCCTCTTTTATTTTATAGATTAGTGGTGAGAGAAAATACGTTCAGGAGCGTGGATTAAAGCAACACCCAGTTCATTGGCGCGTTTGATGACATCCGCATCGCGGAGACTTCCGGCGGGAGCGATAATCGCTTTGACACCGGCTGCTGCTGCAACTTCAACACCGTCTTCAAAGGGGAAGAATCCGTCGCTGGACATGACTGCGCCTTCGAGTTCTTCGCTGCCCTGATATTTTTCTTTGAACTTGATGATGGCCTGTTCAATGGCACCGACTCTGTCCTGTTCACCGGTTCCGACAGAAAGAGTCTGTCCGTTTTTGACGATGACCACGCCGTTGGAACGGACGGAGAGGTTGACGTGCCATGAGAACAACAGGTCGATTTTCTGCTGTTCGGTGGGGGCGATTTCAGATTTGACAGCACCGCAGCGGGTGTTTTCGCCGCTGGCAGTGACCAGATCTTCAACAGTACGGAGATTGGTTGTCAGCGGGGCGGCAATAATCAGAGAGCCGTCAGCAAGAACCTTGAAGGTGTTGTATTCAGGACCGGCTTCACCCGTATAGCGCGGCAGTTTGGAAATATCTCCGCACTTGAGGATGCGGATCTGCTTGTTGAGTTTGTAGGTCGTTCCGTCATTGAAAACGGCAATTGCTTCAGGAGAGTAATCCGGAGCAACAACGCATTCCACAAAAGTTGACATGATTTCTTTTGCAGTTTCTTCGTCAACGGGAACGTTGAAAGCGATGACGCTGCCGAATGCCGCACGGGGATCTGCGTCGCGCGCTTTGATGTAAACCTGTTTGAGTGTTTCATTGCCGACGGCAACGGCGGCGCCGGAGGGATTGACGTGTTTCATGACAGCGCAGGCACTGCGGTCACAGAACTTGACGATGTTGAGCGCGCCGGAAATGTCTTCAAGGTTGGTCTGTGAAAGACCGCTTTTACCGTTCTTGATAATTTCCATACCGCCGATGACACCGGAGACGCCGGCGGGACGGTAATAGGCGGCGGGCTGGTGCGGATTGGTTCCGTAACGCAAATCATCCGCTTTCTCATAACGGACACCCGCGATTTCGAATTCTGCCGGAAAATCTCCGACGTTTTTTTCAAGATAACTTGAACGTGAAAGTGCTTTACTCATGATTTTTTACCCCTTATGTTTGGTTTTTTGTAAAAAAGTCTTATTTAAAATATATCACGATTTGAACTTTAGAGCAAATGGAAGTATCTTTATAGACGAGAAAAAAACAGGAAATTTATCATGAATAGCGAAAAAAGTGGTAAAAAACGCGGACTTTTCATAACTTTTGAAGGTCCGGAGGGTGCCGGAAAGAGTACCCAGGTGGCAATGTTGCTCGATTTTTTGACAAAAAACAACTGTCCGGCAGTGACGACAAGAGAGCCGGGCGGAACTGCTTTGGCGGAAAAAATCCGAGAAGTGGTCAAAGGGCATGACGGCAATGAAAAAATGCATGACAGAACGGAATTGCTTTTGATGGAGGCGGCGCGTTCTCAACATGTGCAGGAATTTATTCTGCCCCGTCTGGAATCCGGAGTGTCCGTAATCTGTGACCGTTTTTCCGATTCCACAATGGCGTATCAGGGAGGCGCAAGAGGTCTTGATAAAGGAGATATTCTTTTTCTGAACTCTTTTGCCGCTGTCGGTCTTGTTCCTGATTTGACTTTTTTGTTGGATTTGTCTCCCGAAGACGGTTTCGCACGAACCCGTAAGCGAAGTGAAACCGCAGGGCAGTTTGACCGGTTTGAGGCTGAAAAGATTGATTTTCACCAAACGGTCCGCCGTTCTTTCCTTGAATTGGCCGATTCTGAACCGGAACGGATCAAAGTGATTGATGCCGCCCGGGATCAAAGAAGTGTTCACGAAGATATTGTCAGGATCATCCATGAGTTTATATAGTCAATACAGTTCTTTATATCCGGAACTTGTCGAGTGTCTGGGGAATGCAAGAAGTCACGGTAGGTTTGCCCATGCTTTTCTTGTCTGTTCGCCGGATCCGGTTGTCCGCAAAGACTTTTCGATTGTACTTGCACAAATTGCAGGTTGTCCCGCCGCACTTGAAACCGGAATTCCGGATACGGACTGTCCCTATTGCCGTAAAGTTGCCGACCAGAGTTATCCGGAGCTGCATACTCTGTCGCCCGTCGGCAAGATGTATCAGATCAAAGTCGGCGACCGGGTGAATCCTGAACCCAATACGCTGAGAAATTTTATTTCAGCTTTTTACCTGACCGGGTCTTCTGTGTTCTCCCGTAAAATCGGCATGATTTTTGAAGCGGACAGAATGAATGATGAAGCGCAGAATGCTCTTTTAAAAACTCTTGAAGAACCGCCGCCGGAAACAACTCTGATTCTGTCAACAGGTAATCCCGCAGCATTGCTGCCGACGACGATATCCCGCTGTCAGCAGATTCCGCTGCCCGGCAACTCCTGCCGATACGATTTTGCCGGAGCTGATGAGGTTTTCAAGGCAATGGAATTTCTGTGTTTCGGCGGCAAAGGACTTATTGCCGCTGAGCAGGCGGCTCAGACATTGATCAGTGTTGCCAACGGTCTGGCGGCAGCGGCTGAAAAAAAGATTACAGAAGAATACAATGATCAGCTTCTTGCGGCTGCAAGAGCCGAGGATCCGGCTTACGTCAAACGCCTTGAAGCGCGGATGGCCGATGCCTCTTACGGCGCATATATGCGTGACCGCCGGGTGTTTCTGTCGGCTGTTGTGACTTTTTGTCAGCAGTTGTTCCTGTTGTCAAGAGGAACGGATTTTTCCCTGCTGCCCAATCCTGAAGTTTTTGTTTCCGGAAAGCCGGAGCAGAATATTTCAGAAGATTACGGAGATAGGGTCCTTAAAGAGGCTGAGGATTTGATGATGACTTTACGTTTTAATGTGCCGGAGGATTTGGCACTGCGGACTTTCGCAGTAAATCTGGCAATTTGATATTGTTTTTACCTTATTAAAGAAAGGATTTTTATTATGGCAGATCTGACTTTGGTTGTGCTTGCAGCAGGAATGGGAAGCCGTTACGGCGGATTGAAACAGCTGGATCCAATGGGACCCAATGGCGAAACGATTATGGATTACTCCGTTTTTGATGCTGTCCGTGCCGGATTCAACCGTGTTATATTTGTTATCCGCCGTGATTTTGAAGCTGAATTCAAGGAACGTGTCGGTAAAAAATACGAAAAACTTTTGAAGGTTGATTATGCATTTCAGCAGCTGGATGATCTGCCGGATGGCTTTACTGTTCCGGAAGGACGTGAAAAACCCTGGGGAACCGGTCATGCTCTGCTTGCCGCCCGGAACATTCTGGATACGCCTTTTGCCGTTATCAATGCCGATGATTTTTACGGAGCTGACAGTTACAGGCAGCTGGCAGGGTATCTTTCAAATCCGCCGCAGAGTGATCTTGTCCGCGGCGTGATTGCAACGTTTATTCTTTCCAATACCCTCAGCGAAAATGGTTCTGTTGCCCGTGGAATCTGTTCCGTTGACAACGACGGCTATCTCCGCAAGGTGACTGAATTTACCAAAATCGTCAAAACTGCAACCGGTGCCGCTGACCAAACTGAGCCGGGAAATCCCACGCCTTTTAACGGAAACGAGCAGGTTTCCATGAATTCATGGGGATTCATGCCTGAGTTTATCGGTAAGTTGCAGGAACTTCTGATTGAGTTCCTCAAAGAGCGCGGAACTGAATTGAAAAGTGAATTTTATCTCCCCGGTGCTGTGGATACTTTGATTTCCCGCAATGAGGCAGTTATTTCTGCCCGCACCAGCCGGGACAGCTGGTTCGGTGTGACCTATCGCGAAGACCGTCCGATGGTGCAGAAAAGTTTATCTCAATTAGTTGAATCCGGTGCTTATCCCTCTCCGCTGTTTGACCGCGAGGCGTAACTTATGTCGTACAAAAAGAGTTTTCTGCGCGATTTAATGTATAAATTTGCGGTTTATGGCGACTTTGTGGTTGCCACTCCGTTCGGAATGGGAAACGTCAACGATACTTTTCAGGTGACATTTGATCAGGGCGGAGTCCGTTTGCACTACATTCTGCAGCGTATCAACAGCAATGTTTTCCATGATCCTGTCGGTGTTATGGAAAATATTGACCGCGTAACATCGCACATTTTGAGAAAAGTGCGTTCTGCCCGGATGGAAACTAAAAAAAGAACTCTCCGTCTGTTGCGGAATTATGACAATAAGCCTTATGTGCAGGATGAAAACGGGGATTACTGGCGTGCCTATGTGTTTATTGAAAACGCGCGGGCATATGAAGTCCTTGAGACACCGGAGCAGGCTTACCGTATCGCCATGGCTTTCGGCGAGTTTCAAAAACAGCTTGTTGATTTGCCCGGCGGACGTTTGAATGAGACGATTCCGGATTTTCACAATACGCCCAAGCGTTTTGAACGTCTGGAAGAGGCTATCCGTGAAGATGTCTGCGGTCGCGCCGCTTCCGTTGCTGCTGAAATTGATTTCGCCCTTTCTCTCAAAGATGAGGCGGGAACTCTGCTGCGCCTGAACGAATCCGGAGATATCCCGGAGCGTATCACGCACAATGATACCAAGAGCAATAATATTTTAATCGACGACCTCTCCGGGGAGGGCGTTTGTGTGCTTGACCTGGATACCGTTATGCCGGGACTATCCCTTTACGATTTCGGCGACATGGTAAGGAGTGCCACCAACTCTGCCGGAGAAGATGAAGTTGATTGCGCAAAAGTCTGGATGAGATTTGATATGTATGAGGCTCTTTACAAAGGATTTTTGATGGCGGCAGATGGTTTTATGACCTCTGCTGAAAAAGAAAATCTGCCTCTTGCCGGAAAAGTTATCACAACCGAAATCGGCATCCGTTTTCTGACCGATTACCTGGAAGGCGATACTTACTTTAAAATCAGACGTCCTCAGCATAACATTGAACGCTGCCGCAACCAGTTCAAACTGGTCAGATCCATTTCTGAACAAATGCCGGAAATGATGAAACTTCTGAAACAGTAAAGGATTTTTATGATAGATCTTGCCGCCGCTGCTGCCAGAGTCGAAAGGGCTCTTCCCGTCGGGATTGTATCCCCGCACGAGGATGTTGATACCGTAAGAGAACAGCTTGAAGAACTCTCAGAACTTCTGGGTAATCTCAATATTGTTTCTCTTGAGCCTGAATTTGCCAAATTGCGCGGCGCAAGAGTCCGTTACCGTATCGGTGACGGGCGGGCTGAAGAGATTGCTCAGATTGCCCAGGAGTGTGAAGCGGATTTGATCGTCATAGATTCAGAATTAACGCCATCGCAACAGAGAAACTGGGAACGTCTGGCGAAGTGTCCGGTTATCAGCCGCGAAGAGGTGATTCTTGAAATTTTTGCCGCCCGGGCGCAGACAAGAGAGGCGGTTTTGCAGGTTGAATTGGCACGGGCGCAGTACGAACTGCCCCGTTTGACCGGTGCCTGGACACACCTTTCACGTCAGCGCGGCGGCGGTGCGACCAACCGCGGACAGGGTGAAGCTCAGATTGAAACAGACCGGCGGCTGTTGAAGCACAAAATTCAAACGCTTACAGAAGAGTTGGAACTTGTCCGCAAACAGCGTTCCACCCGCAGAAAAGCGCGTCAGCGCCGTCCGGTTCCGCAAGGGGCGATTGTCGGATACACCAATGTCGGCAAGTCCAGTTTGCTCAATGCTCTTTCCGGTTCAGATGTTCTTGTGAAAAATCAGCTTTTTGCAACGCTGGATCCGGTTGCACGCCGTCTTGTGCTGCCCGGAAACATGGAACTGGTTCTTACCGATACCGTGGGATTTGTCAGAAAATTACCTCATGCTCTTGTTGAAGCGTTCAAATCGACCCTTGAAGAGGCTGTACTTGCGGATTTTCTGCTGCTGGTGCTTGATGTGTCAAGTTCCCGTCTGGATGCGGAGTGGGAAACGACGCTCGGTGTTCTCAAAGAGCTGGGGGCAGATGAGAAAAAAATTCAAATCATTTTTAATAAAATGGATAAAATTGATCCGGTGGCAGATGCCGTAACGCTTGCCCGCTTACACGGTTTGTTTCCTGATGCACTGTATATTTCTACCGTGACGGGGGAGGGACTGGATCAACTGAAAGCAAAATTGCCGGAATTGATTGCCGGAAACCGGAAAATAATGCATCTGCAGCTGCCGCCTTTCCGGTCTGACCTTGCTGCACTTGCTCATGCCATCGGCGAGGTTTATGAAGAGGAATATGCTCCTGATGGAGTACTTGATATTGTTGTTGCTGTTGAAGAAAAACATTTTCATAAATTTGCGGATTATCAGAAATGAAAAAATTGATCTTGATTTTTGTGGTGACAGTGTGCGCCTTTTTTCTGTACGCTGATGTTTCGCCCTGGGATGCCTGGCGTTTGGGATACACCTGTTTTGAACAGGGTGAAGCCAGCCGGGACAGGGGCGAGTATACTCAGGCATTGAAATCTTTTAATGAGGCACTGGAACATTATAACAGCGTCCGCCGCGCCCGTCCTGACTGGAATCAGCGTGTTATCGCCCGGAGAATTGCCGATTGTGAACGCGAGTGTGAACGGATGAAGCGGCTGTTGGGAGATTCTGAACCGAATCAGGAGGCAATGGCTGAAACAGGAGCATCTGCACTGCGTCCCGCCTCCCAAGAGGTCGCCCGTGAGATGGAAGATATCCGAAAGCAGTTGACTGAGGCCAAAGCGGAACTTGCGGCACTGCGGCAAAGTACCAGCGCACAGCGCAATTATGAAATGGAAATTACCCAGCTCTTGCGCGATCAGCGGGTC
>JAZQYS010000037.1:0-7615 GCA_045633645.1 Victivallaceae bacterium
CGGAATCAGGACGGGATGACGTTGCTCTCTATACCGGAAATGACGATAACCTTCTTGTCGATCTGATTTCTGAATACAAGTTCGGAGACAGAAAACTGCGTATCAAAGGCGGGCTTCTGGGACATTGGTCCTGCTGGACAAAAAAGGCAGTTGAACTTCTGGATGAACTGCACGGTGTGATTGACAGGGGAGGGGATATCCCGCAGGAACTTCTCACCCGTGCCATTGAAATTACTGACTGTAATGCGGCATTTTTTGATACCGCGCACAACTTTGCCGGATGTATCCCCGGACTGCATGAAGTTCTGCGCCGTCAGGGACTGCTGCCGGGTATCTGGTGTCTGGACCCTGAAGAAACACTTTCGGAGGGACAGTTTGAAGAAATTTCGCGTGTGTATGAAGCTTATCCGCACCTGCACGATGATGATTTTGTCCGCGCCAATTTAAGGTGCTGGCTGGCGGATTGACAATGCAGAAACGCGCCGTTGAAACCAGAAATAAAATCCTCTCTGCGGCAGTTGAACTTTTTGCCGCAGGAGGAATGAAAGGTACAAGCGTTGACTTGATTGCCGCAAGTGCGGGAATCAATAAACAGCGCATATACGCCTATTTCGGTTCAAAAGAAAAGTTGTTTATCGCCGCTTTGACCAGTGTATTCAAGGCGGCGGAACCCTTTTCTCTTTCCATGCTTCAGGAGGCTGAAGCCCATCCTGAAAAATTGACTTTGATCCTGCTTGAAAACTTTTTGAAACTGCATGAGAAAACGCCCTGTTTCTGGCGGCTGCTTGCCTGGGCGAACCTTGAAAATGCCGCACTTCTTGAAAATTTAAGTGCGGTGCGTTCTGCGGAAAACGATGGAATACGCAAGGTTTTTCTCCGCGCTCAGAAAGCGGGATATATCAAAGATATTCCTTTTGAACACTATCTCTTTTCTCTGCTTGCCGTTTCATGGTTTCTCAAATCCAATGCGCTGACTTTGCACAGCACGCTGGACTTTGACCCCTGCGCTGAAGAATTTTCCGCCGGACTTTTTTCAACGCTCAACGGCGTCTTCAAGCGTTGATGTAACGTTATTTAATACTTTTTTGCAAGAAATTTGACATTGAGTTTTTGTGTGCTATATTAATAACCATAGTGTACTCTATGGTTATTGTGTGGTGAACTTTATGACAAAGTGTGAAGAAATAGCCTGTCAACTGCTGAAAAAAATCAAATCCGGAGAACTTTCCGGACGCTTGCCTGCGGAACAGGAGTTGGCAAAGCAGTGCAATGTTTCTCCGGTGACAGCCGCAAAAGCACTGAATCTTCTGCGCGATCAGGGCGTTGTTAAACGCATTTCCGGACGGGGTACATTTGTTGTCAAGCCTGAAAAAAAGATTCTCCGTGTCATGTCCAACGGCTACTTTGCCGAAAAGCTGTTTCCTCTGCTTGCACCGTCTTTTCCTGATGTTGAAATAGAAAAAGTAAGAACGATGGATGCCGCCGATGCCGTGGTTCTGCCGACAACGATTCCGTTTTTTCCCGGAGAGTATTTTATGCCCTGGCCGCAGGAAAGAATTGACCGTCTCAAAGCGGAGGGGAAACTTTTTCCGCAGATTTTTGAATTTCACAATGTGCGGGGTGCCGTCTGGGGACTGCCTTATCTTTTTTCTCCGGATATTCTTTTTTATAACAAAAAACTCATGCGGCAGCTGGAGCCGGATTTTGAACCCTATAAACTTACTTTTGAGTCTTTGTTGAAACTTCAGAAAAAACTGCCGGAAAATATCCGTTTCTGCGCCGGAGGATTCAGTCAGCTGCTGCTGTCTCTTGTTTACAACCTTGCCGGAAACGGTATCGCCAATCCGCAGGTGTTCCGTTCTGCTGTTGAATCATTTTCACAACTTGATGTGGAAAAAGGCTACGCTTCTTTCCTTGAAGGCAAAGCATTGTTTTGTGCCGGATACCGTTCTAAAACCCGGCATTTCAACGGCGATTTTGATATTGCCCCCATGCCGCTTTTTAACGGTAAAAGATTGTGTCATGCCGCTTCTGAAGTTTTTATGATCCGCAATACCACGCGTCATGCGGAACTCTTATTTGATATGGCTGAGGCGCTTTTCCGTCCGGAACTGCAGAGAATTATCGGCAGTCTCAAAATGGGTATCCCCGCCAATGCTGCTGTTGCCGCATCAACGCTTGACAGCTCGCAGATGCGGGATGATATTTTTCTCAATGAAATAAAAAATATTGATTATGCCCACAGGCACATGGCGGACTCCGTCAGTCTGTGTTTTTCGTCAGCACTCAAACGTTTGGTCTGCGATGATATCACGCCCGACGAATTGCTGACAGAAGTTGAGGAAAGTTACCGCTTTGAGGAAAAACGCCGTAAAGCAATGAGTGTTTTTATGGTCAACAGTGCCGCAGTGGATTTTTGAAGGAAACAAAATTTGAATTTTAACATAAAATAAGGATGTACCGTTATGAAAAAGAATTTCACGCTGATTGAACTGCTTGTTGTCATTGCAATTATCGCTATTCTTGCGGCAATGCTCATGCCCGCCTTGCAGAAAGCCAAAACAACAGCCCAGGCAACACAGTGTTCTGCCAATCTTTCAACGACAACCAGAATGCTGCAGTTTTATCAGAATGATCAGCAGGAATTTTTCCCCTGGGGAATCAAGAATGGTTCCAGTAACGGTATTTGGCGGAGCGGAAAAGTCAGCAGTGCAGAAAGCAATGCTCAATCGCCTATGATCGGTTATTGGATTGATCCCTCGAACTTCAATTGGTATGCCACCATTGACTCCAATCGCGGAACCCAAGCTGTTTACCGCAGTAAATATGCTTGTCCCGCTGTTCCCAACGGAGGGGAAAGGATTGTGATTGGTTCCGAGGCAGTCTGCCGTCCGAATGGCGCAATGCACAAAACATATTCTTACAATAACATGTTGTGGAATACCGGTTCAGAGAGTGCTGCACCGTCTAAAATAAGCAAAGTCAGACGTCCGACGGTGCTGATGGTTTTTGCAGATGGTTCCGGTATGGGGTATATGAATGATGATTGCCGCTGGTCTCCGGATATGACGAAAGAATCAAGCTATTCCCCCTGTATTTCCGCCCGTCACGGCGGATCAGCCAACATTGTTTATGCTGACGGACATCAGAAAAAGTTGAGACCCGATGAATTTCCGAGTCAGAGATATCGCGGTGCAAGTTTCAGCAATCTGAGTGTCCATTGGAATCCCCATGCCAGATAATATTTGAAAGGCTTTTGAAAAATGCTTGAAAATGCTCTGATCAAACCGCTTTCGGGAACTTTTATCAATATAATCATTCCCGATACGGGGATCACCAACTCCGGCTTGCAGGAGTGGGAACAGGATTTCCGGATGCTCAAAGAGCTTGGTATGAATAAACTTTTTATCATCCGCACCGAATTTGAGCAGAACGGCGTTCATTTATCTGCCGAAGACCCGCGTTCAACGACGTGGAAAGAGGATAAGTGTCTGCTGGATATGGTATTCCGTCTTGGTGAAAAGTATGATATGGAGTTGTTTTTAGGCGGTCCTGTCAATATTTCAAATCTGCACAGCGGCGATTATTTAAAAGAAATTGACGAGACAAAACGCTATTATGACAGAACCATTGCCAAATATGCCGATTTCAAGTGCCTCAAAGGATTGTATGTTTCGCTTGAAGCACTGCCGTGGCATTTCAATTTTTTGGATATCTGTACCGAAGTATTGAAATTTATGCGTAAAGATTATCCGCAGTTTAAGACTTTTATGAGTCCGAGTCTTGCGGGCGTCAAAGGCAATATGGCAAGTTGTTATTCTCCTGATGAGTGGTGCGATATTTACGGCAGATACTTTTTTGAAAAGGTTGCCGGACTCCTTGATTACTGCGCCGTTCAGGATACCATTGCTGCCCCTGCCTGCCAACTCGGTGAAATCAAGAGCAACGGTTTGGAAAACTGGTATGAAAAAGTCGGTACTCTTTTTGATAAGTGCGGTATTCAACTGTGGGCGAATATTGAAACTTTCCAGCGCGGTTTTTCCGGACACGGTGAAGGCAAAGGCTTTTTCCGTCAGAGCGATTACCGCACGCTTTATATGAAACTTGCGGCGTCATCTGCCTTTGTTGAACGCAATATCACCTATGATTTCTTTACCTGTTTAAGTCCCAATACCGAATGGGGTTCCTCCGGCAGACTGCTGGCGCGTTATATGGAAATGATCGGTAAAGATCCGCAGATCATCCGTGAAATTTACAAATTTTAAAATCCGTCTTATGAAAAGATTTTATATTTTTGCATTGTTGTTTCCGCTTTGTCTTTTTGCGGTTGAACCTGAATTGAAAATTGCTGTTGTCAGCGACATCCATGAAAAATGGAACGATTTGCAAAGGGTCTTTGCCTTTCTTGCAAAGAAAAATCCGGATGTTGTTCTTTCCGGCGGAGACATTGCCAACGGCACCCCCGCAAGTTATAAAAAGTATGCTGAAATTTACAACCGTTATTTTTCACAGAAAAAGAATCCCCCTGTCCATATTCCGATTTTGGGCAATCACGATTACCTTGCTTATCCCAAAGGCGGAAAACGTCCGACGGCTCAGGAGAGCATGAAGCGCTTTTTTGCGCCGATGGGATTGCCGTCAAACTGGCTGCAGCACCATAAAGTCAAAGGTTATACCTTTATCGGTGTGTCTGCAACCGACGACAAGGGCGAACACAGCAATAAAGATGAAATAAAAAAGGTTTCAGATTTGATTGGAAAAGCTGAAAAAGATGCTCCCGGCAAACCTGTGTTTATTTTGACGCATTTAACGCCTGCTTTCACCCTTGTCCGCAGTGATTTCAATAAAATCAAACCGCCAAAAGCGCGCTATCACTGGCGTGTGGATAACATCCGCAAAATGCTTGAAAATCATCCGCAGGCGGTCTCAATTTCAGGGCACACACACTTGGCGCTTGAAGATGAAAGAACCATCTGGCAGGGCGGATTTACCGCCATTCACGGCGGTGTTCTCCGCTGGGTGACGCCGCAGAAACCTGTTCCGCAGTCAGGATTGGTCGATACACTTGACCGCTTCAAAGGCAGAAATTTCATTTATATTGAAGTCTTCAAAAATGAAATGGTGATTTTCCGTTTTGATGCCAATACGCTGCGTGAAATCAAGCCGGATAAGAGATGGCGCGTAACTCTTCCGTATACCCCGCAAAAGGCGGTTTATACTGCAAAGCGGAGCCAAACAGAAATAGCCCCGCAATTTCCTGCCGGAGCAAAAGCAAAAATCATCCGCAACGGAAAGAAGTTTTACCTGCAGCTTGACCGGGCGGAACATCCGGATATGGTTCTTGCCTATAAACTCAAATTAACTTATGATGACAAAAAAGTTTCAGTGCCTGAGTTTTTTGTTTCCTCTGATTACTTTCTGCATAATCAACCGTCGGAACGGGCATTGAATATAAATGAGAAAATCAAACTTCCCGCAGGTACGGGGACGATGGAAATAACACCTTTTGCGACTTTCGGCAAAGCCGGAAAAAAACTGGTTGCAAAATTCAACATTCCGGAAAAATAAAACGGAGAAAAATAAATGAACAAGACACTTAAAACAGTTTACCTGTCGATTCTTTCAGGTATTTGCATTTCAGGACTTGCCGGAGCGGAAATCTTTGTTTCCCCAAACGGCAAAGACAGCAGTTCCGGCGTAAAAAATGCACCGTTGAAAACGATTGGCAAGGCTGTTGCCAAGGCAAAACCGGGAGATACGGTAAAACTTCTGCCGGGTATTTACTCCGAACAGGTTGTTTTGAAAAAATCAGGACGCAAGGGAGCGGTAATCACAATTTCAGGAACCCGCGGTAAAAACGGAGAGTATCTTTCCGTCGTTCAGGCTCCGGGTCAAGTTTTGAAAAACTGGACTCCTGCTCCGGAAATCGGTAAGAATGTCTGGAAAACGCCGCTTGAAAAACGTCCTGATCTTGTGATGAGAGACGGGGCGATGATTGCTTATATCAATCATCTTACCATGGATTTACCGCGGAGAAAAGCTTTGCCCAAAGAGATTCTTGATGTGCATTATACGAGCAAATTCGGTCCCAACTGCAAACGCCTGGCGGGACTTGATTTATTGAGAATGCCCGATGATGTCAAAATCACTCATGAAAATTTGGGCTATAAGCGCGAAAGCTTCTGGGAGGTCATCGGCGGCGTGCTTTCAGGCTGGCACAAGGGATATCTTTATATCCGTCTGCCGGGAGACGATGATATTGCAAATTGCCGTATTACCGCCACTTGCGGAGAGGGATTTCTGCTTGAAAACGCTTCTTTTGTTACTTTGAAAAATCTGCATGTCCGCGCTTCAAGGATTCAGGTTCGTATTGCAGGGAAATCTTCAAACAATTCAATTGAAAACTGTCTGCTCATGCATGGCGGTTCCCGTGTCCGCATTGATAAAACCGCTTCAAAAACGACGGTCAGGAATAATATCATGACCTGCGGATTTATCCGCAATGATCTTTTCAGGTTGAGACGTGCCGACGATATGCGCGGCGGTGCGCTGTATGAAATTTTTAAATATATCGTTGGAACAGCTCTTTCTGATGATATCGGTGTTGCCAATTACGGAAATGGTTCAAAAATTCTTGACAACATCATTGTTCAGGGCTTGATCGGTATCCGTGCTTTCGGACCGGATGTGACTGTTTCAGGCAACGTCATTCACGGTATGTCAAGTGTGGGTATTGTGACCGGTTCTCTGACGTCAGGACACTTTTTCCGTAACCTTGTGACAAACTGCGGTATCCCCCTGCGTATCCACGAATACTGCAATCCCAAGGCAAAGCGTGAAGAGTATCATTACAACAATCTTTTCGTTCAGGGCAGACACGTCGGACAGCATACGCTTGTTCACTGCTACGCAAAGATGTCCCGCATTTACAAAGCGGGCAACAAAACTGCAAAAACGCATAAGATACCCAAACTTTCAGACCACGAAAAGACTTTTGTCTATCACAATACTTTCTGGGGAGGTAATGACAGCAGTGCTGTCCTGATACTCAGCCGTTATGCCCGGACTTTCCGCAAAGTCATGCCGTTCTATGTCATCAACAACATTTTCAAAGATCATCCGTGGTATGTGACAAAAAGCCATGAAATAAGCGGTCCGAATCTGCTTTATGCTTTTGTTGAACAGAATAAACCCCGCCGTGATAAAGCTGTTCTCAAGCAGAATAAAATTCTCGGTGTAAAAGAAAGTGAAAAACTCTGGAACAAAAATGCCGTTCCCGGATTGCCTGACTTGTCGCTTGCTCCGGATTCTCCGGCACTGAATGCGGCTGTGGATATTTCAAAGCCCTTTACCGTCAACGGAAAAAAATATCCAGCTCTGCCCGGTTTCAAAAAAGGATACTTTAAAGGAAAAAGTCCCGCTTTCGGTGCGTTGCAGCAGCATGAAGATATGGCATTTTTCAAGGAAAAGTTCCGCAAAACTTCAGAAACGATGAAAATGCTTTCAACTTACGGTATCAAAATGCCGGTTCCCGGTGTTAAATAAAGAATGAGGCGCTTTATGAAAAAGTTATCAGTTTTTTTGTTGGCTCTGACCGCTGCTGTTCTGTCGGCAG
>JAZQYS010000038.1:0-2859 GCA_045633645.1 Victivallaceae bacterium
ACAATATCCGCAATATCCGATGGCAGAATCATTCCGTCTGAAGTTAAATCCGGACGGGAAACTTTGACCATATCGGTATAAACGCCGCCCGGAGCAATGGCGTGAACGCGGATATTGTCTTTATAATACTCGGAGGCAATACTTTTTGTCATCCCGAGAAGCGCGTGTTTTGAGGCGGTGTAAATGCTTTGCTGCGGGTATCCTGCGTGACTTACGACTGAAGCAATATTGATAATCGTTGCCGATTCAGATTTCTTCAGATACGGCAGCGCCTGCTGCGTCAGGATAAACGGTGTTCGCAGATTGATTGCCATGGTTTTGTCAAATTCTTCAAGAGAAATATCCTCAAAAGCCGTGTTTTGAGCGACGCCTGCATTGTTGATTAGGATGTCTATTCCACCTGCGTTTGCAACGGCTTTTTGTACGCCCGTTCTGATAAAATCCGGATTTGTCAGGTCTCCCGGGATTGCAAGGCAGGCAGCGTATTTTTCAACGATTTCCTGAGTCTGCTTTAATTTTTCAACGTTGTTTCCGCCGAAAAGAATTATTTTCATGCCGCATTGGGCAAGTTTTTCTGCAATTGCACGTCCGATTCCGCCGCCGGCACCGGTCAGCAGAACAACTTTGTCTTTAAGTAAGTCCATATTCAATCCTCAGTTTTATCATGTTTCAACGAGATAACATACACGTTCAACTGTTTTTTGCAACCTGAAATTTAAAAGAATCGGCATTTCATCTGCTTTAAACGGACGATTGCTTGCATTTTTTGCTCTGCAACAGTATATTATAATAAAATCGGCAGGGTGTTTCCCGCTGAAGATGAAAACACCTTTGCCTGCAACCATTCCGGATTGTTTAACGGATATTTTTTTACAGGAGTTTTATTAAAATGCTTAAAGTCGGTTATGCTCAGGAAATCGCAACTCCGCCGACCGGAGTCGATTTGGCAGGTTACTTCAATCTCCGTCTCAACGAAGGTATGTACGATGACCTTTACGTCAAAGTTATTGCGATGGAAATTGACGGCAAACGTACCGCATTTGTTTCTTTTGAACTGTGCAGTATTGCCGGAGTCCTTTTCAAAGCCCTCAAAGAAAAGGTTGATGCCGAGTTTGGTCCCGGACTTTATGAAAATATGCTGATCTGTGCGACCCATACGCACACCGGTCCCCGTTTCAAAAATCAGGAAAAGCAGGATGACGAAATTACCCAGTATGCTTTTGACAGCACCGTTGATGCCGCTTTCCGCGCCATCAAACGCGCTTTCATGAATCTGCTGCCTGCTGAACTTGAAGCAACCAAAGTTTATAACAATCCCTACGGCTTTGTCCGTCGTTACTGGATGACCAGCGGCGATATCGTCACCAACCCCGGCTGGCGCAATCCCAACATCGACAAGCCCGAGTGCGACTATGACCGCACCATCAATATTCTTGCTGTCAAGCAGGGCGGACGTATCGCCGCTTTGATTTGCAACATCGCCAACCACGGTGATACAATCGGAGGGAATCTTGTTTCCGCTGACTGGTATGGCCGTTTTGTTCAGGCTGTCCAGACTGAAATGAAGACCAGTCTGCCGGTCATGGTTCTTGATGATGCCTCCGGAAACATCAACCACTTTGATTTCCATCAGGACATCAAACAGACCGGTTATCATGAAGCCGTTCGCATCGGCCGCGGCTATGCCCGTATCGTGATGGATGCTCTTGAAAACCTTGAGCCGATCAAGGCTGACAAGCTTGAAATCAAGAACACCACAGTTACCATTCCGCACCGTCAGCTTTCTGATGCTGAGGTTGCCGAAGCCCAGCACATTCTGGATACCGTTCCGGATATCAAGAAAGAGGGAGATTTTGAAAGTCAGGATTTGGCGAACAAGGTTCCCGCGGCTCTGCGTTATTTTGCCCAGCGTGCTTTGGATTGCAAAGCAAAAAGCAAACCCTCTCACGAATGCCGTCTGACCTCCATCAAAATCGGTGACGATCTGACTTTTGCTTCTCTTCCCGGCGAACCCTTCAACGGAATTGCCCAGGCGATCCGTGAAGCGAGCAAGAGCAAGTACACCTTCGTTGCCGAACTTGCCCAGTCTGTTTCCGGCTATGTTCCGATGAAAGAGTGCTTTGCCCGCGGCGGATACGAAGTCCAGCCCGGCGTTGACACTGTTGCTCCCGAAGCAGCAGAAGCAATTATTGACGCCTCTGTCAAAAATCTCTGAAACAGTTGATTCTTTGGACCCCGTTTTATGACGGGGTCTTTTTTTTTGACAAAAAAAGTGTCCGCTGTAAAAAACGGACACTTTTGAGACTGAAAAACAAATCAGTTCTTTTTTTCTGCCATTTCGATTTCTTTGAGATCAACAAGTTTTGCTGTGTTGCGGGCAGTTTCCGCTGTTGAACGCAAGAGTTCTCCTGCGGCGGTGTAAAGCAGTCCGCTGATAAAAAACGATACGCAGAGAGCAATGTAGAATTTTGTTTCAGCACTCAGCCATGAGATGAAAAACAAAACGATTGCCACGGCGATGAAAACCAGACCCATTGCATCGAACACCCGTGAAATCCAGGGGGCGGGGCAACGTCTCTGGAAAATCGCCACTTCTGAAAGAGTGCAGCAATTTTCTTTGTGCGGTTTTTCATGATGATCCTGATTACTCATAATATATTTCTCCTCTTTTTGTTTGCTGTTGAGCCTCTTTGCCCAACAGTTTCTTCAAGAGGCAATATAAATGAATCCGCAGAAATATCAAGAAAAACAGCGTTGAAGAAATTCTGTCATGACGGGAATATATTTTTGCAGAGAGTAGTCAAAGGCTTTGTTCTGCATGGCTTCAGACATGCGTTCACGGCAAGATAAACTTTCAAG
>JAZQYS010000039.1:0-8117 GCA_045633645.1 Victivallaceae bacterium
AACTTGGGCGAAGCGTTCGACTTTGCCCATGCGGTTGGTCGCTTGGAGTTAGACAACTTTTTTGCTATGTTCATCAATTCCGGGATTGCAGATTTGTTCGGAAATGGTCACCCGAAGTATGTCGCAGGACTTTCCGGAACAGAACTTGCCATGGAAGTTATGCGGAAAAGCGGCTTGAATACCGATGACTTGCAGGCGCAAACAGAATACGACTATTCGCCTGAATATTGGGTTGGCTGGGCATTGGCATATTTTCAATGGTTCACCAAACGCCCGTTCAAGAATATTGCCGAATGTGTAACCATGCAGGAAATCTTGCAGCTTTACCCCACACTCCACGAAGCATCGGAAGAAAAGTTTGTGGAAACGCTCAACCGTATTATCTGCAATAAAAATCTCCCCACCCGTTTGCAGAAACGCCGTAAAGATGCCCAACTTACGCAAAAAGAACTTGCCGGGCGTTCCGGCGTAAAATTGCGGACAATTCAGCAATACGAAATGCGGGCAAAGAACATCAACAAAGCCGCTGCCGAAACCTTGCTGCAACTCGCCCAAGTGCTATATTGCAGTATAGAAGATTTACTGGAATACGATTGCTGAAAAACGCAAAGCAATTAAGAAAGAGAATATATTATGGCTGATATGAAATTTCATTGTCCGCATTGCGAACAAACTCTAATTATTGATGAACAATACGCAGGACAAATTTGTGAATGCCCTGATTGTAAAAGAGAACTTTGTATTCCCTTGCCTAAAAATAAATCTATTGTTCTATCATGCCAAATAAATACATGGCAAGAGATTTTAGATGTTCTTAAACAAATACAACACAAAGAAATTGAGCAACTTTGTCTTGTTAACTCCACAATATCATTTTTATCCTGCTCTCGTATAGATGATTATTATGTTGTTAGATTTTATACTGTTGATTCTTGTCTATCAACCTTATCAAAAAATGTAAACTTTAAAAAAACATCCGAAATATTTTCATATTTCCATAGCAATTTGACTATTGACAAAAAAGCGGTACGCTGGACAAATATAAATGATCAGGAAAACTTTTTGCTTTATTTTCAATCAATTGTTGCAGAAGCAGAACTTCTGACACGCAAAAGCATTACTAGAAATACAAAAACTCTTTCTGAAGAATTGAGTACTCTAAAAAAAGAAATAGCAATTCTTCAAAAAAACTATAAAAAATTATCTCTCGACATTGAATATAGTGATATAGGTTTATACAAACCTAGCTTTACTTATGAAACATCGCTAGAGTTTTTGAGGGCTATTGACGAAAATATAAAAAAGCAAAAACAAATTTCGGCAATTTCTATTTTGAGTAAATCACGATCGTTTTATTCAGAAAAAGATAGGAAAAATATTGCAAAACTTATGCAAAAATCTTTTAATAACGAATGTGATTTATGTATGGAAATAGTTAATTACAAAAATATCATAAACATAGAAAATAGAATAACCAGATCTTTTGAATTTGTTAATGAGTTAGGAAAGCCTTTTGGCATTGTCATTAGCAAAGATATGCTTAAACTCAAAATAGAAGCTGTTAGATTGATTTTTGAGTTGTCAGAGAAAAAGCATCAGGAAAAACAAGAGCAACAGAAACTCAAAGAAATAATGCGGGATGAATTAAAAGCAGAACAAGATTATACACGCAAGCAAGAGCAACTTGCTAAAGAGCAGGAAAAGTATGAAAAATTATTAAATGAAGTTATAGCTTCTGTTCAGAATAAACATGGAAAAGAATTGGAAGCATTAAATATAAAAATAGATATTTTAAAACAAAATATTGATGATATACAGCATCAACAACGCGCACTAAGTCAAGCACAACTAACTAAATCTGGATTTGTTTATGTAATATCTAATATAGGATCTTTTGGAGAGAATATATACAAAATAGGTATGACAAGAAGACTTGATCCTCAAGAACGAATTGATGAATTAAGCGGAGCATCTGTCCCGTTTGAATATGATGTACATGCAATAATATATCGCGAAAATGCACCTGAATTAGAGTCAGAATTGCATAGAATGTTTGATCATGCACGTGTAAATAAATTAAACAAGCGCAAGGAATTTTTTAATGTAAAACTAGAAGAAATTGAAAAAGCAGCTCAATCTTTGGGAGCAAATGTAATTTTTACAAAACTAGCAGATGCAAAAGAGTATAGACAGTCATTGGTGATTAAAAATTGAATTTATCTTAATTCTGGACGAAAAAACTCCGGCAAAGATATGCTTTTTGCACGTCCTTACCGGAGTTTATTTTTACAACATTCCGAGAAGTTCCATTTGCTCTTTCCACGAATAGGGCAAGGTGGTGATTAGTTCAGCTGGCGAAAGTGTTGATCAGATATAAAAAATCAAGTCCCGATAACCCAACAGCGAAGGAATCTCGCTGACGTGAGTTGTTGGAACTTGACTCTTGAAATAATGTAGTGTCACTTCAGTTGAAAATCAATATTTTTTGCAATTTTTTCAGCCTAAAAAACGAGAGTTTGGATGAGAGAGATGAATTATGATAACGAATAAATTGAAAAACTTTCCCGGATATCGGAGGAAGATGAAAAACAAGTATTTTTTATCCTGCCAAAATAGACATTAACGCTGATTTGATTTTGTTTATTATGGAACGGGATGGCAATATAGATGAGTCGCGCTTGCAATAATATATCTTCGAACACGGCGGCAATGAAAGAACAAGTCTATGAATTTGTGAAGAACATTCCTCGGGGGAAGGTTGCCACTTATGGGCAAATTGCTTTGCATCTTGGGAATCGGAACTTTGCCCGGGTAGTAGGGAATATTCTTCATAGCAATCCTGATCCGGAGCATATTCCTTGTCATCGGGTGGTCAATGCTCAAGGGCGGCTTTCTCGATCATACGCGTTTGGCGGTATTGAGGCTCAAAGACGCTTGTTGAAATCCGAAGGAGTCGTGTTCAAGAATGAGCAGGTTGTCGATTTAAGCGTATCTCAAATGATTTTGGAATAGTTCTGAAACCAAATGGTATGGTAAAATCAGTTCTTCTGAAAATCCACCCCTTTTGCTTGTCCCGCCATAGCTCTTTGAGCGGCGGCGGAAGGGTAAATTGTCACGACACGTGGTAGCGAGACAGAGAGAGATTGTTGAGAGAAAATGAGGGATTTCTCTCAAATATACTTTGCAACTGACATCTCTGTTTGAAAGCATAAAAGCCGTAATTCGCTTGAAATCAAGCAGTAACTACGGCTTTTTATTTTAACAAACTCACGGCACTTTCGGTCGTAAGTTGCAGTTAGCCCTCCGCCGCTCTGCGAGCTATGGAGGGCATCCTTCGCAGTCGCTTCGCTCCTTTTTTGCTTTGCAAAAAAATCTACGGATAGCAAACCTGACGGCCTGCCATCCGTAGCTTTAGCGAAGGATGGTGGAGATTATGCAGCTTGTCGGCAAACTTTTCTATTTGCAATTTTTTATGCTCAAGCAATAGAAAAGTTCGTTGTCGCAATACCTGATATGATAGAGAGTCACAGAATTACGAAAAAAGTCTCAGGAAATCAAAAATCGTTAAAATGCAATGCAGAGGACTTTCCCGGTCAATTTTCTGAAATTTGCATCATTCCGGTAATTATGCTGCTTGTGACCATATAACTGCATATCCCAATAAAATCCAAACTGAAGAAAACATAAGCATTGAAATCATTTGAGAAATCGCCAAATATAAAAATTTTTCATTGTCCTGCTTTTGTTTTCTGTATAAAGAAAAAAACTTGTTGCACGACCAAATTTGTACCGGCAAAAGAAAAATAGGATATCCATAAGTTACTCGATACCATTGTATTTCTGTTTGCGGCTTAAAATATATTTCTCCGTATCCGAATACAATAATTCCAAGAGCAAACCAAATAAGTTGAGGAAATATCAGCAATTCACACCATTTGTGCGGTCTGGAAAACAATGTCATTATATTACAAAGCCAACACGCCACCAAAGAGTATAATGCTATAAAGAAGAATATTCTCGCTATTTCCATATAAAAACCTATTTTTGTTGTCTGATCGTAATATACTGCCTATTACAAGCGTTTGCAAATGCAGGAGGTGTTTTTGATGATTTCAGAAATGAATGACCTTGCTACTGTCATCTCTTATAAAAAAATAAAACAACACCATCATTACCCGCGACAGCGGGAAAACTTCACAAGCGAATGAAATGAGCGGCTTCACAAGTGAGCAGAGCGAACGTCTTCACAAGCAAGGCTTACTGGAATTGGTGAAGATGTGAAGAAAACCTTCGGTTTTGAGTGAAGAGCTGCTGCTGCCGCCGCGTGAAGTGAAGCCTTGCGGCTTCGTTCCACCATAAAAAATAAAAGCCGCTCGATGAGCGGCTTGAATTTTTTATGGTGGAGGTGGCGGGAGTTGAACCCGCGTCCCAACACAGCTGAGTGAAGATGTCTACATGCTTGTTCCTCAGTAAAATTGCTTATCGTCAATCCCTTTTGCCTGAGGACTCACCCCGGGCTTGACTATTCATCCTTAAAATCTCGTTCCCTGCCGGATGTCAGAGCGCAGGAACCAGAACGCTGGATGACGCCGTTTATGCCTTAGCGTCCGTCAGGCACAACGACGTGGCAGAAAAATTAGGCTGCCAGGGCAAACTCTTCGTTCGCATTTATTTGTTTAACCGATGATTAGCGAGGCCAACGGTTATCCTCGGCATGCAACCAACCCCGAACCAGTGCCGGTCGAATCCGGAACACCCCCAAGGTGATTTCTTTCTCAATATAATGTGTTTTTTGTGTTTTTCAAATCATTTATTGAAAAATTTTGATTTTTTTCACTAAAACCACAATCCCTGTTCGGGTAAATCGTTTTCAGGTTCCGGCGGGGGAGGGGACTTGGGTTCCTGTGCCGGCATTGTCAGAGAGGCAAACAAATCCAATTGTTCCGGAGCGTCGTCTTCAAATTTTTCCTGTTCCGGGGGGATTTCCGGTTGACTGGGGAGATCTTTTAAAATGGCATTAAAAGCGTATTCTCTGCAGAGTTGCGCGATTTTCTGCCAATCCGGAGAACGCCGGACCAATGTCTTTTTTAAATCTTTGAATTCTTCCGGCAGTTCCGTTTTCAGGCTGACGAGAATGAGATTATTTTTCAGCAATTCCTCATTGCCGTTTAATTTTGCTGCAAATTTACTGCCGGATAGCTTTTCAAAATGTTCCCCCCAGCTTTTAATTGGTCCAAACTCGTTCAGCAGTGCTGCTGCGCTCTTTGGACCGATTCCGGAAACGCCGGGAATATTGTCTGAGGAATCGCCCACCAGCGCAAGATAATCTGTGACCAGTTCAGGTTTTATTCCGAATTTTTCAATAACTTCAGCTTCCTGTCTGATTGCGAAACCGCCGCTGTTGCCCTTCGCTGGAGCAAGTATGGAAATGCGGTCATTGACCAATTGGGACAAGTCTTTATCTGAAGTGACAATCAGAACTTTTTCTGTACAGGACTTGGCAAATCCGCCAATCAGATCGTCGGCTTCATAATTTTCTGCGGATAACAGCGGCCAGCCGAAAGCCTCTGCCATTTCACGGATTGCCGGCATTTGAGATTTTAAATCATCTGGCATCGGAGGACGGTTTGCCTTGTATTCCGGAGCAATTTCCAAACGGAATTTTACTTTGCCGCAGTCAAAAAGCATAGCACCGGTATTGCCGGGATATTCCTTTTCTATTCCCAGAAGGAGTTTGGTAAATATATAAAGGGCGTTGACCGGTCTGCCTTTGGGGTCTTTCAGCACTCTGACTGCATAAAAACTGCGGAATATCTGGCTGTATGCATCAATTAAAACTACGTTATCCAATTTTTATCCATCCTTTTAATGCAGGAGGATAAGCCGGAAAGCAGTCCGGTAAAGCCTCTTTGAATCCCCCCGAACAGTTAAAAAAACGGTGTTCAGAGTCGAGCAGCTCCAGACAACTTAGAGGAGTAATTATGAAGAGGAGAAATTGCGTTTAAGGAGCCTGGATTTCCCCAACCCTGAACACCATTCTTACTATACGTCTTTTTTGTAGAAAATCAAATGAAATCTGCGTTTTTTTATGTTTTTTTTCAAAAAAAATACGCGGAATCATTAAAAAATTCACAACACAACCATTCCCTTGGGGATTATTCCGGGGAAGAGGCGGGAGAAAAATTGTTTCAAGAAAAGTCTCCCCCCGGTTCGGGATGTTCAAACCGGGGAGACTGGTATGCTTATTTGTAGAGCGGACCGAAATTGGCACAGGCACGGTAGTCTGCGCCTTCTTTATCCATGCCGAATGCGTTCCAGGTGGAGGGACGGAAAATCTTATCCTCCGGGACATTGTGCATACAGACCGGGATTCTGAGCATGGAAGCCAGGGTAATCAGATCGGCTCCGATGTGTCCGTAATGGAATGCTCCGTGATTTGCGCCCCAGTTTGCCATGACGCTGTAAACATCTTTGAAGGCACCGGCTCCTGTCAGGTTGGGGACAAACCAGGTTGTCGGCCAGCCGGGATCGGTACGGTCAACCAGCTTTTTGTTGATATCTTCAGGAAGTTCATGGGTGTATCCTTCGGCAATCTGAAGAACCGGTCCCAGACCTTTGACCATGTTGAGGCGGCTCATTGTGACAGGCATGCCTTTTTTGGTCAGGAACGTGCTGGAGTAACCGCCGCCGCGGAAGTAGCCCAGATTGGCGGGTGTCCAGACGGTTGCCGCAACGCAGTCGGCGGCTTCTTTTTCAGAGATTTCCCAGAAGGGTTTCATTGCGGGGTGTCCGTCTTTGCTCTGACATCCGGTTGCGTCCATTGTGGTTGCTCCGGAGTTGATCAGGTGAATCAGTCCGGGGACATCCAAATCAAAGCCGGTTGCCTCTTTAACAGCTTCAGGACTCCAATAGGTGCGGACATCGCTGAATCCGGCGGCGGAGTTGGTCAACAGGTTTCCGAACAACATAGCAACACCGTTGCAGCAGTCGTTTTCTGTTGCAACGACAAAAGGTTTCCTGATGCCGTTCCAGTCAAAAGAGGAACAAAGAACGCTTTCAAGGAAGTCGCCGTTGGGCATGAAGTCCGTCCACTGACGCTGTCCCTGGAATCCGGCGGCGATTGCATTGTGTCCGCAGGATTCTTCCACGAAGCCCATTTCTGCAAGTTTGGGATTGCCGATCATCAGATCGCGGGCGATGATTGCCATTTTAACGACATATTCCCAGTCCGCATCGTGACCTGCCTGATCCTTGCCCTTGTCTCCGTTGTAAATATCCGCATTCTGTTTGCAGTTTTTTCTGGTCCAGGCAAGTGCTTTTTCGTATTCTTCTTTGTCGTAGATACCTTCGTTGACACGGCGGATGATTTCGCACATATCAACGGATTCACATCTCATATTAAGATATTCTTCAAAGAAATCAGGATCAACGATTGAACCGGCAATGCCCATGGCGACACTGCCCATTGAAAGGTAAGATTTTCCGCGCATTTCACCAACGGCAACAGCTGCTCTGGCAAAACGCAGGATTTTTTCTTCAACGTCGGCGGGAATGGCAGTGTCATCGGCGTTTTTGACGTCATGACCGTAGATGCCGAATGCCGGCAGACCTTTCTGGGAATGTGCAGCAAGAACGGCGGCAAGGAATACTGCACCGGGACGTTCTGTGCCGTTGAATCCCCAAACGGCTTTCTGGGTGAGGGGATTCATATCCATTGTTTCTGAACCGTAGCACCAGCAGGGGGTAACTGTCAGTGTCGCCGTGACGTTGTTGGCGGCAAATTTTTCTTCGCAGAGAGAGGCTTCATAGACTCCGCCGATGGTTGTATCTGCAATGACGCACTCAACCGGAGTTCCGTCGTTGTAACGCAGTTTTGAGGAAATCAATTCTGCGGCGGCTTTTGCCATATTCATTGTCTGGACTTCAAGGGATTCGCGGATGCCGCGACGTCAAGTCGGAGCGTAGCCATGTCGTTCTGTGTGCCAAGGAGTTGTGGAAGTGCCTTGTCTTCCTAAGACCGCTTGGCCTCCGACTTAGTTTTGAGGAAATCAATTCTGCGGCGGCTTTTGCCATATTCATTGTCTGGACTTCAAGGGATTCGCGGATGCCGCGACGTC
>JAZQYS010000040.1:0-3859 GCA_045633645.1 Victivallaceae bacterium
GCAATGCTCATGCCCGCTTTGCAGCAGGCGCGCGAAGCCGGACGTTCAAGCAGCTGTTTGAACAATTTAAAGACGATCGCAATGGCAAACTCTTTTTATATTGACGAAAACAAGGGATATTCTTCAACGACCGATGATACAGTGGCGTATTGCAGGCAATGGCGTTCTGCGTTCTACACGCAGTATCTGACCAAAGACACAAGATCAAATGACAATGCCTTCAAATGTCCCTCCATGCCGAAACATGCAACGCCGCTGCAGTTCCGTACCTGCACCTGCTGCAACAGAAATGTCGGTATTCCCTGGCAGATCGACTACGGTGCCAATTATACGGACACCCATGCCAATTACACCAGCGCCGGCAAAAAATACTTTTATCACTTCCGTAAATGGGCAACACTCCGCTATGCTTCCAAGACCAATGTTTTCGGCTGTTTCCGCGGTCATACTGCAGACGGGAAACCCAATCCTGCCAATAAATACAGAGTCAACCACAGCTGGCAGGCGGCACTCCCCGAAAAACTGGATGTGGGCTGTTCAAAGGAACTCAACCTCTTTTACTGGATCCACAAAGACAAAGCGACTCTCTCGTACGCTGACGGGCACGCCGGTTTCATCACAAAAGGACAGCTTGCCAGCCTGACCGCAGTTGCACCCAACACCACAGATAATGATATCACCATTTTCTGGACAGGATATGCCAACGTCAATTAAAAACTTAATGTAATATTCAGGAAAGCCAAATGAAAAACGGACAACTTTATTTTGACACCAACGGCAACCATATCAACGCCCACGGCGGTTCCATACTGGAACACAACGGCGTCTGGTACTGGTATGGAGAACACAAGACAGAAGGTTTTGAAGGACGTCTTGCCTGGTACGGTGTTCACGTTTATTCCTCAACGGATTTTGAAAACTGGACCGACTGCGGCTGCGCGCTGCCGGTTGTCGATGATCCTGAAAGTCCCATCTGCCGGGGACAGCGTATCGAGCGTCCCAAGGTTATTTTCTGCGAAAAGACCGGCGAATTTGTGATGTATTTCCACAGTGCCAATGACGATCACTCCCGTGCAGATATGGGGATCGCCGTTTCAAACAGTCCCACTGGTCCCTTTGAACTGATTTTTTGCGACCGTGCCGAAAAAGGCATCTGGCCGCTGGATGTAACGCCGCGCGACAAGGATCCGGAACGGATCGCCGCCTGTCCAAAATGGGAGGAATCCCACGCAGGCGACTGGCGTTTCAGGATCGACCGCGGCGCCATTGTCGGACGTGATCTTGAACGGGGACAGGGTGTGCGCGATCAGACTTTGTACGTTGACGATGACGGCAAAGCATGGCACATCTACACCTCCGAAGATAACAGCACCATGCATATTGCCGAATTGACCGACGACTACCGCGCCCATACGGGACTTTATACCCGTATCGTCCGCAACCGCTGGCAGGAGGCTCCGGTGCTTTTCAAACGTGACGGAATTTATTATATGCTGACCTCAGGTTGTACCGGTTGGCTGCCCAATGCCGCCCACGGTCTGTGGGCACGTAATCTGCTGGGCCCCTGGTTTGAGTTTGAAAATCCCTGCCGGGGCGAAGATCCCTCCACAAAAACCGGACCGGAAACCACCTGGGATTGTCAGAGTGCCTGTCCCTTCTTCATCAACGGTCAGCAGTATGTCATGCTCGACCGCTGGAACATGAAAAACTTTATTGACAGCCGCTATGTCTGGCTGCCGGTCGAATTCCACGATGACGGGACTTTCACCCTGACATGGCAGGAAGAATGTACCCCACGGATCTCTAAATAATCTCAGAACAAGGAAAAATCAAAATGTTGAAAAATATCCAAACCGATATCATCCGTAAAGCCGTTGCCGCAATGGCTTTCTGCGCCGCCGTTTCAGTGTCCGCTGAAGAGTACAGCCTGAGCAGCCTCAAAGATTGGCATAAAGGAGCCAATCTGGTGCAGCATGCGCCGGGAGTCCTCAGAGGCAAGGGACGTGTCAGCGCCCTGACCAGCAAGATCTATCCTTACACTCCCGGCAAAACCTATGTGATCAAAGGACTTTTCCATCAGCTTGCCGGCAGCGACAGCAATGTTTTCCGCATCGGTATCCAGCCTCTTGACGAAAAGGGCAAATCTCTTGATTACTCAGCGGCTCATCCCGAACCGAATACGGATACTGTTCTGACCAAGGCAGTCCGTCCTGAAGACAAAGCCATTTTTGTCAAAAACGCCTCCCGCTGGGGCAGAGGCCGGAGCATCGCTCTGGGAACTTCTCCCGACCTCAGTGATCTGCCGAACAAAAATATCATCCATCAGAATCCGACCGCATTCACCAAAACCAAAGACGGCTGGAAAATCTCTTTTGCCAAACCGGTCGGCTTCTCTTTTGCCGCCGGAACCGGAGTGCGTCTGCACCGCCGCGGCGGCTGGAACCGTTACGTCGGCATCGGTACCGGCGGACAGGTCCTGTTTGATTTGAAGTGCAAAGATTGGGACATCGGCACCAAAGGTTTCCGGGTAGTCGTTCTTTCCGGCATGGGCAAAGTTCCGGCGGGAGAAAGAACTCCGGTCCTTGAGATCCGCAATGCCCGTATCGAAGTCAAATAATCAAAAAATCAGTTGTGTGATATATGAGTCTACAGGAATATTGCTGGTATGATATCCATGCCCCGCTGGTTTTCGGACGGGGCTGGAAAGATACAGAACCGGAATTCGGCCGCCTGCCGGCAAAAGCAGAGAAACTTGTACCTGAAAAAGTCTGGAATATGCGCCGCAATTCCTCTGGGATGTACGTTGAATTCTGTACAAATTCCTGCAGTCTTGCCGTCCGCTGGGAACTGGCAGATGAAGTTTTCGGCGAAATGAACTTCAATGTTTGCGCTTTCAGCGGTGTGGATCTGCTCTGTTTTTCTAACGGCAAATGGCGTTTTACTGCGGCGCCCAATGCCGTTTCCCGGCAGAACGAAGTTGAACTGTGGACGGAACTTGAAAAAAAAGAACGCCTGGTCAGACTCTATTTTCCCTTCCGGAACTGTGTCAAAAATATAGCTGTAAGAGTCGATAAGGAGTGTTTTTTCAAATGGGAAAAACCTGTCGATCAGCCTCAAATCATCTATTACGGCAGCAGCATCATTCACGGCTCCTGCGGTTCCCGTGCGGGGAACGGCATAACATCACTGCTGGGCAGGGCTTTGGATCGCCCTGTCGTCAATCTCGGATTTTCAGGTTCTGCGAAACTTGAACCGGGGATCGCAGAACTGTTGACGGAAACCAACGCTTTGTTTTATATCATTGATCCGTTGCCCAATTGCGATACAGCTCTTGTCAAAGAACGTCTGGAACCGTTTTTAAGGCATCTTTGCTCTGCGTGCGGAACAAAGCCGGTCTTTCTGTTGACTGATGCAGACCGGCGCGGCGCATGGATGCATCCTGATGCCGTGCTTGCCCACCGCCGGAAACGGGCGGCGGCAAAGAGAATCGTAAAACAGCTCCAACAGGGATTTCCCCATCTGCATCTGATCGACATGGTGCGGAGCATGGGAAATGATTCAGAAGGAACTGTTGACGGGATCCATCCCGATGAATTGGGCGTTTCCCGTTTTTCAACATATTTGATCCGCCAACTGCGGAAACACTTGTAATTTTGGAGTATGACATGGAACATCTGGCAGGACAATATTTTATCAACAGCGATTTGCGTAAAGATGAGATCCGTCAGCAGATCAGGGAACTTTGCAATGCGGGATATGAGATCATCTTTCTTCATGCCCGTGCCGGAATGAAAACGCCTTATCTGGCAAAAGAATGGTTTGACGGACTTCAGACAGCCATAGATGAACTCATCCGCAG
>JAZQYS010000041.1:0-4134 GCA_045633645.1 Victivallaceae bacterium
CCCCGTTTCCGTCCGCCCTTCCCCACCGACAGCGGTTATAAAACCTTCCCCACGATGATCAACAACGTTGAAACTTTCGGAAACGTGCCGGTCATCCTGCGCGAAGGCGGTGAAGAATTTGCCAAAACCGGAACCGAAAGCAGCAAAGGAACAAAACTCTTTGCTCTTGCCGGAGACCTCAAAAATCCCGGACTGGTTGAAGTTCCCATGGGCAAGACCCTCAATGAAATCGTTTTTGAAATCGGCGGTGCTGATAAAGATAATGTTAAAGCCGTTCAGATCGGCGGACCCTCCGGCGGCTGTATTCCGGTTGAACTTTTTGATACGCCGGTTGATTACGATTCACTCAAAGCGCTGGGTGCCATCATCGGTTCCGGCGGTTTGATCGTTATCGGTAAAGACCGCTGCATGGTCGAAACTGCCCGTTATTTCCTTGACTTCACGCACCGTGAAAGCTGCGGAAAATGCACCTTCTGCCGCGTCGGTACGATGAGAATGTTTGAAACTCTTGAACGTATCGTTGCCGGTAAAGGCAAAGAATCCGATCTTGAAATGCTTGAAGACCTCGGCAAAAAGATCAAGGCCGGTGCCCTCTGCGGACTGGGACAGACTGCGCCCAACCCCGTGTTGGCTACCTTGCGTTATTTCCGCAATGAATACGAAGATCATGTTATCCGTCACCGCTGTACTGCCCATCAGTGCAACGAACTGGTGAAACTTGAAATCAACAGTTCAAAATGTATCAAGTGCAAACTCTGTATCAAAAACTGTCCGGTTGATGCCATTGACAGTAATTTCAATATTGATGCAGAAAAATGCACCCGCTGCAACAGTTGTTTTGATGTCTGTCCCAAGAACGCGATTTTCAGGACGGATCTGGAGGAGAATAAGTAAAATGAGTATTGAATTTACCATTGACGGAAAAGTTTTTTCTGCTGAACCCGGTCAGACGATTCTTGAAGTGGCGCGCGCCAACGGTATCGAGATTCCCTCGCTCTGCCGCGAACAGCGTATCAGCAAAACGACAAGCTGCTTTGTCTGCGTTGTCAAAGATTGCAAAACCGGACGTTTTCTGCCCTCATGCTCCGCCTGCCCTGCCCCGGGACAGGAGATTGCATCCAACTCCGATGAAGTCTGGGATATGCGCAGAACGGCTCTCAACCTGCTGTTGAGTGAACACTCCGGAGACTGCGAAGCCCCCTGTACCCTCGCCTGCCCCGCCCATGCGGCTGTTGAGGAATATGTCCGTGCCGGACGTCAGGGAGATTTCCTGAAAGCTCTGACCATCATCAAGGAGCGTATTCCGCTTCCCATGACCATCGGCAGAGTCTGTCCCCGTTTCTGTGAAAAGGACTGCCGCAGAAATGTCTACGGCAAGCCCGTTGCTATCAACGATTTCAAACGTCTTGCAGCTGATCTTTATTACGATACCTATATGGAAAAACTTCCGGAAGAAACCGGAAAGCGTGTTGCCGTTGTCGGTGCCGGTCCTGCCGGTCTTTCAGCTGCATATTATCTGCGCCTTAAAGGTGTCGCTGTTACCGTCTTTGAAGCAATGCCCAAGGCCGGCGGTATGACCCGTTACGGTATTCCCGAGTACCGTCTGCCCAAGAAAGCAGTTCTTGACAGAGAAATCGCCCACTTTGAAAAACTGGGAGTTGCCTTTGAATACAACCGTACTCTGGGCAAAAACCTTTCTCTTGAAGAACTTAAAAAAGATTTTGATGCTGTCATCATTGCCATCGGCTGCTGGAAAGCCTCCGGCTTGCGCTGTGAAGGAGAAGAACTGGCTGTGCCGGGAATCGACTTCCTCCGCAATGTTGCCGAAAATGACAACGTTGCCGCCAATCCCGGCAAAACAATCGTTGTCGGCGGCGGCAATACCGCCATGGACTGCGTGAGAACCAGTGTCCGCCTCGGCAGTGCCGATGTCAGCTGCTTCTACCGCCGTACCGAAGCGGAAATGCCTGCTGAAAAAATCGAAATCGCCGAAGCAAAAGAGGAAGGCGTCAAATTTGAATTTCTCATTGCGCCGGTCAAACTTGAAAAACGCAATGACAAACTGGTTTTAACCTGCCGTAAAATGGAATTGGGCGAACCCGATGCCTCCGGCCGCCGTAAACCGGTTGAAGTTCCCGGCAGCGACTTTGAAGTTGAAGCTGATACCGTTATTGCCGCCATCGGACAGGGAACTATGGCTCCTGCGGAACTGCCCGTCAACCGTTGGGGCAATCTTGAAAGCGAAACCCCTGCCCCCGGACTTTATGCCGCAGGTGACTGCGTTTCCGGAGCCGCAACAGTGGTTGAAGGTGTTGCCTCCGGCCGCAGAGCCGCTCTTGCCGTCTGCAAAGATTTGCTCGGAATTGAAGAAAAAGCGGAATCCACCATTTTTGTTTCCCGCGGCTCCTGGCAGAGTCTCAAACGTGAAGATCTGGTCTATCTCAGAAATGATGTTTCAGAAAAAGACCGCGCCAAGCAGGATTTGATTCCGATTGAAGAACGTGTCAGCAGTTTTGCTGAAGTTGCGGCAACCATGCCTCCGGAACGAGTCATAGCTGAGGGTGAACGCTGTATTGAATGCAGCTGTACCGATAAAAAGAACTGCAAACTCCGTCAGCATGCAGAAACTTACAGCTGTGATGTGGATGCATTCAAGGGCGAAAAGATTGCAGTTTCTTACGACACCCGTCATCCGCTGATTATTCAGGATCGCGGCAAGTGCATCAAATGCGGTACTTGCGTCAAGATCTGTAAAGAAGTCGTCAACAAAACGCTGCTCAGTCTCAAGTTGAGAGGATTCTCCACTTGTGTCGGAACCGCCTTTGACGGTGGATTCCCGGACAGCTGTGCTGAATGCGGCGCCTGTGTTGATGCCTGTCCCACCGGTGCGCTTGACTGGCGCCATAAAGCCTGATTTATGAACAAAAAGGCTGTCATATATACGCTGGGCTGTCGTCTGAATTGTGCAGACACAGCCCTGCTGACTTCACGTCTGGAACTTGCCGGATACACGGTTGTTTCTGAACAGCTGAATGTTTTTGATCTGGCTGTTATCAACTCCTGTGCCGTGACAGCCGAAGCCGTCCGCAAAAGCCGTCAGACGCTGCGGAAACTGAAAAAAAGTCATCCGCAGGCGGCTTTTCTTGTGACGGGCTGTGCCGTTGAAGTCAATGCTGAACAGTTCCGTGCCGACGGTGCGGATTATGTGTTGACCAATCCGGACAAAAAAGATCTGGCTGCAATTTTAGCCGGAATGACCGCAGCCAACAAAAGCAGCGGCGAATGCAGAGAGAATTTTCAGGAACTTGTCAATTCCCGCTTTCCCTTCCGCAGCCGCGCCTTTGTCAAAATTCAGGAGGGGTGCAACAATTTCTGCACCTATTGTATTGTTCCCTATGTGCGCGGACGCGAGCGTTCAAGAAAGTTTACCGAAGTCCTTGATGACTGCAGACAGCTCATTGATTCCGGATTCCCTGAAATCGTTCTGACCGGTGTCAACACCTGCGCTTACAGTGATGACGGAAAAACGCTCGGAGAATTGATTTATTCTATTTCGGAACTGCCCGGGGATTTCAGGATAAGATTAAGTTCAACCGAACCTCATTTCAACAACCGCAATCTGATTGACATCATGGCGGAAACACCGAAAATCTGCCGGTTTCTTCACCTCTCTTTACAGTACGGGTGCGACAGAATTTTAAAGGCGATGAACCGTCATTATACCGCATCTCAATATGCGGATTTCGTTGCAGAAGCAAGAGAAAAAATCCCGGGACTGCATATCGGCACAGATATTATTGCCGGATTTCCCGGTGAAACAGATGAAGATTTTGCCGTTTGCGCAGAGTTTGTTGAAAAAATGAAGTTTGCCAACGCGCATATATTCACCTATTCCCCCCGTCCCGGAACTCCGGCGGCAGCCATGCCCAACCGTCCGGACGGAAAGACGGCAGGACTCAGAGCCGCCCGATTGCGTGAAATCACAGCAGTCAGCAAACAGGAATTTATCAACTCTCAGCTGGGAACGGACCTTCAAGTTATCTTTGAAACCGCTTCAAACGGTATGCTTCACGGCTGGAGCGACAACTATATAGCAGTCAGTGTTCCTGAAAACAGTGCAAAAAAAGGATGTAT
>JAZQYS010000042.1:0-2128 GCA_045633645.1 Victivallaceae bacterium
CAGAATGCAAAATCTTCAGGTATTGGCTTGGCTGTCATCAAAAACTTTGCTGACCTCTTTGAAGCAAAGTATGATGCCAGCTGCAAGAATGATACTTATATTTCAAACATAAACTTATCTTTGAACAAGTGAGGTGCAAAAATGTCCAAAATCATGTTCGTTGAAGATGAAATTTCATCAAACATCCCCCGTCTGCCCCAGCTTTTCGGGAAGTATCTTTCCGAAGCAGAAAAAACAGCTTTGCAGGAGGCTGAAAACAATCCTATGGGCGCCAATGGCGAGGATATACGGGACATTCTCGCAGACAATCCTGTGATTGAAGTGTTTGACTCCTTCAAACAGGTTTTGGAGTATATACGAAAATTGACTCCGGCTGAACTTGAAGAGTATGATATGTTTATCCTTGACCGCAATCTGACCGGTGGGGCGGGGTATATTACGCAAGAAATCCAACAAACAGATAACGGTTTCGATGATTTTAAATACGGTGAACGCGAAGGCGATTATCTGGCTTTGCAGCTGCATTTGAAAGGTTGTCCGATCAAAGAAAAAGTGTTCTTCTATTCGGCATATAAGACTATGAGTTTCGGAGCAACAGAAATCGAACAAATGGTTGATTACGGAACATTTTTCCAGGCCAACTTTTTTGACAAAGGACAACCGGCAGAATTGATCAAGTTGATTAACAATCAGCAGCGGGCATCGCTTTTTGCAGACCACAGAGATGTTTTTGGAATTATTTCAAAAGCAGAACTTGGTATTGAAGATGTTGTCATGCGTATCCTGCAGGAAACTCAAAAAGCCGATGCAAAATTGACTATGGATTGGCGGACTGCTATCAACAGCTGCCTTCTGTATATGGCAAAATATAAACAGTTTTGGTTTAAGCTTCCTTATCCGGATGACGGTATTGGTCAAATGATTGAGAGACTTGATCGCGGTGATGACAATACACCCGGAAGAACTCCCGGACACATCCGTGAGTTTTTTGACAGCATAAACAAGATGATAAATATTCACGTGGCGCATCCGATGTATCCAATGCCTTCACCTTACGCTGTAAAAGCTTTGGCATACGAGTTGCTGGAAATTATTACCTGGATCGGTACAAACTGCAAATGAATCAAAAACACCGGCTGAGCCGGCGGTTTGCACTGTGCCTTGAAGGCTGTAATACCGGCAGCCCGACACTGTAAAAATCCCCGTGTTCCATCGGACACGGGGAAAGAAAAGATAAACTTATTTGACCAGACCTTCACGGTTGCGTTTGTATTTGGAATCGGTATCCAGAGTTTTCTTTATGGCATTGGATTCCTTTTGAATGGCCTTGCCGGTTTTGCGGGCGGCGGCTTTTGTCTGCTGAATGGTGGAGTCAAGTTTCCGGTCAATCTGCTTTTTGTTGTTCTTATAATACATGAATCCCGCAGCGGCAACCGCGATAATCAGGAACAGAAGAATCAGAGAACGGATGAATTTGCTCTTTGCGGTATTGCCTTTTTCAGAAACGACTCCTGCGGATCTTTCAGCGGCAGCAGTTCCGCGGGTATAACAGCCTTGTGAACAGTAATCTCTGCCGTTATCAGAAACGGCAATACAGTTCGCACAAAGGGGTTTTCCGCAGGCGGCACAACGGGTTACAGCTTCAGTATCAGTGTGATTCAAACAAACAGACATATCAAACCTCCATACGTTTCAGTAAAACGGCTTGCGCCTCTTTTTGAATATACACACTTAAACACATTCTGTCAAATCAAAAAAAGAAAAAATCCCGCAAGAGAAGTTTTGCAGCTCTTGCGGGATACAGATTATTGAGAAAACTTACCGCTGTCTGCGGTCAAAGACGCGCTTGGCCTTGCCTTCGCTGCGCTGAATCAGCTGCGGAGCAACCAGTTTGACTTTGACACGCAAGCCGATTAAGGATTCAATGGCGTGCGTGATTTCTTTCTGGAGAGATTCAAGTCCGCGGACTTTGTCAGAGAAAATCTCTTCGTTGATTTCAACATCAACTTCAATATTATCCATGCCGTTTTCAGTGTAGAGGATAATATTGTAATGCGGACTGGTTCCCTTGACTGAAAGCAGAGCCGTTTCAATCTGGGACGGGAAGACGTTGACACCGCGGATGATA
>JAZQYS010000043.1:0-6126 GCA_045633645.1 Victivallaceae bacterium
GAGAAAAAGTCTGCTATTTTCATTGTAGCAACTGCCAATAAAATAGAAAAACTTCCTCCCGAATTTTTGCGCAAAGGGCGTTTTGATGAAATATTTAAGGTTAATTTTCCATCTCGTGATGAACAGAGAGAGATTCTTTACGCACATGTAAAACAAAGATGTCCGCAGATAGCCGGGCAAATAGATTATTCAAGTGTGATCAACAAATTTCCGGCAGACAAGCGGGATAAATATTCCGGTGCAGATTTGGAAGCCGTTGTAAAAGAAGCTTTTAAAATCGTTTTTCTTGAAAATTTCAGAACTTGTGGTTTGGAAGAAGCAAACTACCGTTTGATAAAAACCGAAGATTTGCAGCTCGCTGCTTCACGCGTGACAATCAATTATGATGCCGAGCGTTATAAAAAACTTGAAAAATCATTTAAAGACTTGGTTGCACAGGATGCATCAAGGTGATAATTGATGCCTACCAATAAGAAACAATAATTGGTGCCATTCTATACAAATAACTATTCATTATATGCTTACAGTTAAATTGTTCCATTTTTCGGTCTTCGCAGACGCAATAATCTGCTCGCTGCTGTCAGTAATATATCACCAGCATATCAAATAGTCAAAAGTCACCGGGGTAAAAGAAATAATTTATTTATAATTCATTGTTCAAGAATCAATTACATGGAATGGCACCAATTAACTCTTATTTATCTTAATTTGTAAGTGTGGACTTTTTCTGATTTATAACTGTAAAAATCAACATAAACACCGTTATCGGAGACCCGTAAAAGTGCATGTCCGGCGCCCCATGTATTAAGCGGAGTTTGGATTTTGTCGGCATATTTGTTCCAGAGAGCGATCCTGCCGCCGTTGTCGTAGGAGAATTTGTCTTTGGAAAGGTTGTTCGCAGGATTGAAAACGGAGTCTCTTTTGTGGTTGCGCATCGTTGAATTAAGCACGAACTGGTCAATTTTTTTGCCGTTATGACGGTAGTGCGTAAGAGAAATCAAGTGCGTGTGACCACTCAAAACGATTGCATTGCATTTGGCAAGCATGGCAAGAAGTTCATCGAAGTTTTCCCCGAGCGATACAATATTGCCGCACCGGAAAACATCGCAAACCTCATAGTTGATTATATTTGATTATATATAACATATATTATCAATCAACAAAAGTCAAACCGTATATGAAAAAAATAAAGATTTTCAATATTGCCGTTTTTTCTTGTCCGTAATCGTCCGTACAAGTCTGTAAAAGTCCGTAAACTTCTTTGTTACAAACCGTCGATGAACCGAAAAAATCCAATACATTCGGCTGCCGTCAATATCTGACCAACGATAAGCGCATTGGCAGTCATCATCTGAAAAAGTCACAGTTTTTTAGAGAGTTTATATAATTTAAGGTTGCAATTTTGTAATGTATATGATATATTACGACGCACTGCAGGTTTGGAATGTGTAAAATTTACTGATGGTATCAAGAAGTTTTCGCATGATATGGTTGCGGTGTGTGATATGATACAAAAACGAATGAATACAGAGGAAGGGTTTATGAAAAAGAATGTTTTAGCTTTTTTGAAAGAGAGAAGTAATTTCAAAATAAAAAATAGTTTTTATGTCGTTTTGATCGTCATTTCTGCCTGTTTGACATTTCCTGTTTCTGCTGCGCTTCAATACAACCTGAAAACCGGAACCGGCGAAGGTTACTTTTCGGTTGATTCCCATCAGACTGTTTATGTGAATGTCAAAAAAGATGATGGCGGCAAAGTTGCTCTCGGAGATTCTGTTATCAGCAAAATCGGCTGGTACAACTATGATGAAGTTCTTAATTACCGTGACGGCATCAGTAGTCATCGGATTCCACCTCCCGGTCATGGTCCCAGCCGTCCCTGGCCTACGGTCACTGTCCCCACTCTGCATTACGGAGATATGAGTACCGGAGTTCTTGGCGAATTCAGACCCGGAGATAAGATCGTTCTTTGGGTGGAAACCACTTCCGCTGACGGAAAAAAAGAAACCTTCACCATGTATAGTCCCAATTCAAAAGACAATGATATCTGGATGCTCGGAAAATCCGGTCAAAGCATTGTTTTCAATTGGGGGGATTTCGGTGTTGATTACGGAAAAAAAGCACAGGAATCCATCAATCCTGAAGGATTTCAGTTCTTTCTCTCCACTGGCGCAGCACCTTCCGGTCAGCCTCTGCCCGGTATTATTGCAACTCTGCTGGTAGGCGGCGGTTCTCTGGTTTACCTGAAAAAACGTAAAAAACTTAAAGCCGCAAAACAATGATTGCTTTCAAGGTGAAGTTACGCCTCATATTGCTGATTTTATCCTTGCTTATACTTTTGGGCTGCATCGGTTTGACGGCGTATCTGCTTTTCTCAAACTATCAGCAGACTCGTCTCTTCACACGGGCTGAGAGTGAATTCCGCAGGGGAAATGCGGAATCTCTTGCTCTTGCCAAGGTTAAATTACAGCAGGTTATTCAACGCGACGGCGATAATGAGGCGGCTTACATCATGCTGGCAGAAATTGCCGGCAAGCAAAAAAATTATCCGGAACAGGTTTATTATTGTTTTATGGCGCACCGGCTCAATCCGTTAAGCCGGGAAAATAAAGCAAAATATATTTCAAGTTTATGTTATGCCCGCTATTTCAAGCGGTTGGAAACCTTTCTTTCTCAGCAGCAGGAACTTCCGGTTGAATGGCAGCAATTGTTGTTGTATTCAGCCGGACTCAACGGGCATATCAATAAATATAATATGGAGTGCCGTACGGACGTTCCACTCGGCAAACTGACAGTTTTGCTTTTCAAAGACAATACCCGGACGGTTGATGAAAAACTTTCGGCATTGGATAAACTCCCGCCGGAAGATTTTTTTCTGCAGCAGGAAACAGCGGCAGCAAAATTAAAATTTTTTCTGGGAAAACGCGACATCGACAATGCAGAAAAAACATTATTGAAAGCATATAAACTTAACAAATTTGTGTTTGCGCCGATTCTGGGACGTTTTTATGCCAATTTCCGTTCTTTCGATAAAGCACTGAAGATTTTTGAAAAATACCTCGCTGATTATCATGACCCCGCAGTTGCCATGCAAACAGCAGAAATCTTCTGTTTGTTGAGACAAACCGAAAAAATTGCGAAACTCCGGAACAAATATCAATCGGATCCCGGAGAGCTCGCCATGCTGTGTTGTTACTACTTTGATGCACTGGTCGCACTTGCAAATAATGATATGGTTTCCCTGAAAGAATTGACGGTGCCGCTGCGGAAGAATTTTGATACTCCGCTGGCAGCGTTTATGTTTTTCATTACCGATATTCTGGAAGGTGATCTGGGCAGGATCAGGACCAGTTATACCCGATTGCTTGCTCACCGCAGTTATCTTGATTTGCAAAAACGGGCAGATATTATGCTCTCCGATTTTCTGAAAAAATCCTTGAAGGGATTTACGCAAGAAGAGCAGCTTTTATCTGTTGCAACTGTTCTTTACGGACGGCTCCCGGAGGCATTTACGGCAAGACTGATACTGCTTATTCAAAAGAAAAACGGTAACATAAATGTTTCTGTTTTGCAGGATGCCCTGAAGCGTTTTTCTCAAGATTCCGGTATAATGAAAATTGGAGTGGAATATTATTTGCTTCATGATATTTCTGAAGCTGAACGTTTGATGGCGAATTATAAAAAAATATTCCCCGGAAAATCAAAGGATATCCGGAATTATGAAATTGCTGCCGCGTTGAGAAAAAAAGAGTATGACCGGGCATCTGAATTGTTTCAGAAATACTTTTCTTCTGAAATTTTACTGAAATACTGGGCGTTTGCCAGTTTGACACTCCGGGAAAACGATTTACTCTTTTTGAGTCGGGATAAACTTTATAAACCCTTTTGCAATGCTTTGCTCGCGTTGAAGAGAAATGATAAAAAAACGGCCTGTGATTTATTGGAAAATGCCGATGCAAAAGGAAATACGGAACTCTTGTTTTTTGCGGCAAGAATTCTGGGGGAAAACGGCAGAATTCAGGCTGCGCTCAATAAATATGCTCAATTCCCGGCTGCTTCGCCTTACCAACTTGCGGTACTGTTGAATCAGGCTGAACTTCTTGCAGAAAAAGGTGATTTGACAAAAGCATTGGATTTATCCCGGCAGGCGTATAAAATGTTTCCGGATTTGCCGGAAACACAACTTTGTTATGCCGATAAACTGTATAAATCCGGTAATGTGAATTTGATTCCGGAAGTTATAAAATTGTCATCCGGTCAGACTCACCGTCACCGATTGGAAAAACTGTGGGTTGCCGGAATGCAGGCACGCATAAATCAGTGCGATATTATCACTCAAAAAGAGACGATCAGAGAACTTTGCCGCCGTCTTCTTGCTGTTGTTCCCGACAACAGTATCGCTCTTGGTTTATTGAAGAAAATTGAAAAGCAATAATTGTTGTCATTCTGCACAACATGCTTATTATTATTTATTTAAAAAATCGGTGCCATTCTATGTAATGCTTTGCTGTTCATGTTATTGGGATTTAATTATTCCTTTCTGAATACTTTTTTCGTAACGCAACAGCGTGATTGCAGGTGAGGGCATCAACTCCGGCGTCGGCCATTGCCAGACCTTTTTCATCGGTATTGACGCCCCAGGCGACAACACGCAAACCTTTGGAACGCAGAGCGTCAACAAATGATTTGTCTGCACGGAAATCAGCTTTAAAACTTATTCCGCTGAATTTGTGCTGATGGCAGAAGAGGGCTGCTTCATCTGCGGATGGGAATTTTCCGAAATGTTGTTCAAGATCGATCAGCAATATCCGGGAAACGTCCGGAAAAATCTCATTGGCAAGCTCAAGAGTTTCAATTTCAAAAGAACTTAATCCGATAAGTTTTCCGAGTGCAAGGTGCTTATCCACCAACTGCCGCAGTTCAGTAAGTTCAAAGGGCTTTCCTTTGAGTTCTATTTGGATGAATTTGCCGGGAAGAAGTACGTCAAGTGCTTCAGAAATAAGCGGTACCGGGTGAACTTTACATAACTCCTGAAAGGTGTGTTCCGCAACTGTAATATTGTGGTTCGCCACCCTTTCCAGAGAGGGGTCATGGACACAGACAATCTGTTTGTCTGAAGTCATGCGGATATCAAGTTCAATCCCGTCAGAGTCGCGTTCCATTGCAAGAATGAAGGCAGACAGTGTGTTTTCCTGAGCATCATCCGACTCTCCGCGATGAGATAAAAAGAGCGTTTTATTCATAATTTTGTTCCCCTGAAAAAAAGTTGTTGTGTTTAGCATACGACTTGAATTTATCATAAAAAAGAGATTTATCAAGCGAAAAAAGAGTTGTTTTACACAATTTGCTGAAAAAAGAATTCCAATCCAATGACTGCAGCAGTTCATCAGTGTTGTATTCACGGTGGATTTCTGCCGGGATTCACCTGTTGAACAGGACGGAAACAGCTTTGCTTCGATCCGTTTTTTCCGGCGTTGTCGACTTGTTTTTCTCTATTGTAATGCTATATTAAAAGCCAAAAGTAAAACCAAACGATAATCAGGAGAAATCAAATCATGAAATTGTTATTTGTCGGAGATCTGCACCTGGGTTCCCGCTCAGAACAGATAGAAACTGCTGCAAGAGAAAAAATCCTCAAAAGAGCAGAAGAAGCGGATCTTGTTGTCATCGGCGGAGATATTTCCGACGCCGGGCGTCCCGAACAATATGCCCGTTTTATGCAGTATTATGCACCGATCAAAGATAAATGTATCATTGTCCGCGGCAATCATGACATGGGTAACTTCATGCAGGCATTTCAGTCCTGGTTTCCCGCCGATGCCGATATGAATTTTCATCCCGGCGCATATCCTGTTTGGATATGGACGACTGACTGGTTTGAGATGCTCAACGCCAATACGAAGTGTTTTGTCCGGGATTTGCCTGAGCCTTATGACCGCCTGGCTCAGCCTCCTGTTATTGTTGCATACGATGGACTCGGACCGTATTACTCTTTTGAAAGAGCCGGATTCCGTTTCCTTGTACTGGACTCTTCAACCCACCGTCTGGGTGAAGAGCAGCAGGCTTGGCTGAAGAAGAGTATCGAATCGTCAGAACTGCCGGTTATTCAAGTCGGATCGTAGCCAT
>JAZQYS010000044.1:0-3758 GCA_045633645.1 Victivallaceae bacterium
CTCATATCCACCCCAATACCACGCGCAACAACAAGTATACTGATGTCTATATGCACTTCTGGATCGCCCTCGGCAAAGAGGTCGAAAAACGTCTTCCGGGCAAAAAAATCGGATTCAGTTTGTATCACAACTACACCTTCCCCCCGGTTGAAAAATATACCGATGTCCCCAAAAATCTCATGCCCAAACTGGATGTCGGTACACCTGCGTTTGCCCGCCATCCCCACACCAGAAAAATTTATACCGATGTTTATAAACGCTGGACTGAAATTTTCGGACATCCCATCAACGGTTACTGGTACGGCGTGCAGACCAATGCTTACAGTAAAGCCATTCAGGGTGCTTACATGGGAGAACTTCTCAATCTGCTCAAACCTTATTTAAGTACTGACGGACTTTTTCTTGATGCCGGCGGATTACAGTATCATTTCTACTACTCCTATTATCCCGTTTACCGCGTATTGTGGAATCCGGATTTTGACACCATGGCGGCACTTGATGAACACTGGGAAAAACTCTACGGTCAGAAAGCCGGAAAAACTCTGAAAAAGTTTTATTACACCATTAAAAACCGCTGGGAGAAAAAGCTCATCCCCTCTCTGCAGACGACTGCCGCCACTCAGGTTCCCCCTGAAAAGCTCTACGCCGCCTTTAATCTTGCCGTTGTGCGTGAACTTGAAGCTCTTTTGAAAAAGGCTGAAAAAGAGACCCGTCCCGGCAGCATTGAAAGACAGCGTTTTGAGTTTTTTGCCCAACCCTGGAAACAGGAAATCGCCTCTTCAAAAGCCTATCTCGGACACGTTATGCCCATGTATAAAGCCTCTAAACTTGAGGACAATGAAACAATTATCCTTGACGGCAAAATGGATGAAGCCGTCTGGAAAAATGTTCCTGATATGAAATTCCAGAACGCTCTGGGCAAAGATACCAAAGACCCCTTTGCCAAAAAACTTAAAATCCTCTGGAACAGCAAGGGTATTTATATCGGATTTTACGAAAAAGGCAAGCCCGCTTCTGTCAAGGGGGATGTCTGGTTCAAAAGCGACCATCTTGAAGTTTTTCTCTCTCCCGGACGGGGCAAAGAGCAATATATGCACTTTACCGTCAACCCCACCGGAGACACCGCTCAGGGCGCCCGCCGTCTGCAACCTATTGAAGCCGGATATGACGGCAAATGGCGTTGTCCCGGTTTCATCGCCAAAGCCGCCAAAGGCGATGATTTCTGGAGCTGCGAAATGTTCCTCCCCTTTGACGGTATGCGTGTCAAGCCGCCCCAAGTTTACCGCAGCTGGTTCTTTAATGCCCTTGCCATGGATAGAAGAAACGGTGAATCCTACGGTTTGAGTCTCACCATGAGCAACAATCACAACATCAATCTTTTCGGATTGGTCAAATTTATGGGTTCAGGAGATTGAAAATGAAAAAATATCTTTTTTTACTTGCTCTTGTTTTTATCGGCTCTCTCTCTGCTGCCGCGCCCTCTGCTGCCAAAGTTTCCCGCAGTTATCATCTTCACCACAAAGTTTACGGTAAAGGGGAATATTATCAGATTTCCTGCGGAAAATACGGCTATCTGATTTATTTTCAATGGGTCAAACCCACGCAGACGCAGGAGGAAAAGGTCTTGATCGGTCTGCCGGAACCCAACTTCTGGAGCGGTTTCAACCGCCGCGGCATGTTTAATCTCATCGTCAATGATATTTCTGTTTTTGACATCGAACCCAAGAAAATTTCCCTCTTCAACGAAAAAGACAAAGCCGGTATTGATGTCCTTTACAACTTTGACGGCGTTTGGATGAATCTCCGCTTTTTCATGGATGGAAATTCGCCCCTTCTGCATGTTGAGTGTATCAGAAATCCCCGCACAAAAAAAGTCGTGCAATCCATTGCGCTCAATATCTCCGTTGCCCCCACAATCGACGGACAGAAACGCAATTCCTACAAGCGCGAAATCATCACCCCCGCTTCTGTTTACAACCGCAGCGGATGGCAGAATCTCAAAAAAGAAGACTCTTATTTTTTCATGTATGATGTCAATTACGAAGGCTCCGTTCAAAAGCCCAAATCCAACGGTCCGGCATATATGAAAATGGACACTTCCGTCTGGCAGAGCGCACGTATGTATTACGGCAAAGCCGCAAGTATCTCTTTTCAATTCAAAATCAAACCCGATACGCAGAAAATTGCTTTCAGTCTGCTTGAACTGAAAACCAAAAATACCAACAGACAATTTTCTGAGTTTCTCAAAAAACACAATCTTCTTCAAAAGGAGTCAAAATGAAAAAATCTCTTCTTCTTGCTTTCGCCGTACTCCTCTTTGCCGGATGCACCTCAAAACTTGATGAAAAAATCTGTCTGCCGCCGGATGTTGAAAAGGCGCGTACCGCCATGCAGGCATACAAAGCCTATGCTGAATCTCTCTGGTATCAGCATTATCACAAAGACGAAAAAAAAGTCCCTGCCTACACTCTCCCCGCCTTCAAATCCAAAACTGCCGCCGAATGGGAAAAAATTGAACGTCCCCGTATCCTTGAACTTTTCAAAAAATACATGTACGGCATGATGCCCCCCGCTGCAGACAAAACCGTTATCCGTCTGCTTGCTCAGAAAAATGATGCCCTCGACGGTCTTGCCATCCGCAAAGAATACCGGGTCTACTCCATTATGAACAATGGAAAAAGTTTCAATTACGATATGCTCGTCTATATTCCGAAGCACGTCAAAAAACCGCCCGTCTTTGTCGGTCTCAACTTCAGCGGAAATCAGGCGAATACCCCCGAACTTGATGTGCGTATGACCCGCGGTATGTACATGGATTACAAGCGGAACCGCACCTTCCGCCCCCTGCGTTCCCGGGCAAGAAGACTCGAATCATGGAACTTTAAAGAAACTGTCAAACGCGGATATGCCGTCGCTACCGCCTGCTACTGGGAAATTTGTCCTGACTACTACACCGGACTTAAACTCAGTCCCTATACCCTCTTCTGCGATGAAAAACAGATGCGTCTGGATCACGAAATCCCCATTGATGAACAGAAAGCAGGCAAGTGTTACCGCGAAATTTCCAGCATCGGTGCCTGGGCGTGGGGATTATCCTCCATGCTCACTGCTCTTGAACAGGACCCCCTCGTTGATGCCGGTAAAGCCGCTGTTATCGGACACTCCCGCCTCGGCAAAGCCGCCCTCTGGGCAGGCGCATGTGATCCGCGCTTCAAAGTCGTGATTTCCAACAACTCCGGCTGCGGCGGCGCCGCCCTCTCCCGGAGAAACTTCGGCGAAACAATGGAAATCGGTTACTGGGATCAGCGCGTCTGGTACTGCGGAAGAGTCGGAGCTTATGTTAAAAATATTGACCTCCTTCCCGTCGATCAGCACATGCTCCTCGCCCTCGTCGCTCCGCGCGCTCTCTACGTCGCCAGTGCCTCCCTTGACCTCAACGCCGACCCCAAAGGCGAATTCCTCGCCGCAAAAGAAGCTTCTGAAATTTGGAACCTCTACGGCTTCAACGGTCTCGCAAATATGGATATGCCCCCCAGCGACAAATCCGTCGGTGACAATGTCAGTTATCATATCCGCACCGGCAGGCACGCCATCACCGCCACCGACTGGTCACACTACTACAACTTCGCCGACCGCTTTTTTTTCGGCAGAAAAAAAAGCTTGGCAAAAAAAAGCGAGTCGCGATTGCGACGTTGCTGCAATCGCCTAAGGGGGCTTATCGCCCCCTTAGGAATCCCCCGGGCGCGGCGGCTGACTCT
>JAZQYS010000045.1:0-1555 GCA_045633645.1 Victivallaceae bacterium
TATCTTTGCTTTTTTCCAACTGCCGGAAAAGTCAGCATGCCGATGGAAATAACGACCCCCCGTGAAAAAACGATCGCAAGATTTTTTGGATGGTGCCCGTACGGGAACCCCAGATAAACCGGAACGTTGAATTTGGGTGCAAATTCTTTCAATATTGGCATGAGAACTTCCAGTTTGTCCCCACGGGTAAGGTGGCAGAAAACAATTCCGGCGGCACCGTCAAGAAACTTTGAATTGCAAAGTTCGGTCAGTTCAGCACGGAACTTGTCGGCTTTGCAGAAAACGCTTTCCATAAAAACGATCCGTCCTTTGATATTGACATTGTAGTCGGTTTTGGCAACCTTGTTGAAGCGACTCAGTGTACCGGCGAGAGCTTTTCCGGAACAATCTCCAGAAACGAGCGTGGTGAGTTTGAAAGGTCCGACCTCTTCGCCATTGTACATTTTTTTCATCAGCGGGATCATGCCGGGATCAAGTGCCCCCAGAGAAGATACATTGGGCCCCGCGACCGGCCGACCGTAACCTTTGCCGTCCAGAGCACACAGTATTGAAGTTACTGCGCTGTATCCCTGCAGATAAAGTTCAGGGCGTTTGGGCAATTTGCTCCAATCGGCACCGGCAACGACCTCTTCGGTACCGGCACCGCCGCGACAGCAGATGATCATATCAATTTCTCTGTCGTTCCAGGCGGCTTCAAAGTCCTGTATCCGGTATTTTGCCGGCATGGAAGCATAATAACCGACATCAGATTTTTCCCGGGGACGCAGTGCATTGGGATAAATTTTGACTTTGTAACCGGCCTTTTCCAAAAGCCGGACTGAAGTCATAATATGTTTCACTACCGGATAAGAACCGGGAGTAAAAATACCGATTGTTTTCACATTTTTGGGAAAAACGCCGGTATAATTGCGGATTTTTCCTCCGGCAGCAAAAATTTCAGGATCCGGCACATTGGCGGCGGGCGCGGCAAAGACACCTGATATTAAAACAAACATCAACTGCATTGATATAAACTTTTTCATTTTTATTCCTCCGTGAGTAACTGATTGCTCCAATCAACATGAATCATAATGCTGATACTCTTCCAGTCTATAATGTAGCATTGCTGAAGAAAAAATCAAGAAAGTCTGCTTTTCTTCAAAATACAGAAAACTCCAATTTTGGGGTTCATCGACGGTTTGTGACAGAACTCTGCAGAAAAACAGATAAAGCAGAAAGACGGAATTGAAAAAGACAGGAGTTGTAATAGTTGTTTAATGATAAAACACGGTGTGAATCAGGCAACGCCAGTCAACCTTACGGCTTCGGAGATCGTGAGTACTTTAAATTGAAAATCTATCAGTTACCGGAAATTTCAAGCGGGAAATCAATATGAGTTTCTGTCACAAACCGTCGATGAGGCAAACGCTGTAGTCCGCCTTCATTTCATTACGGCGGGACAGCCTTCAACGGCTGCTTTGCATCCGCTTTTCCGTCTTGTCAATCCACCCGCTGTACGCGGGATGGCTTGCCAAGCCGTAACTCCGAAATTACGGATTTTCGATGTAGGTGAACT
>JAZQYS010000046.1:0-11600 GCA_045633645.1 Victivallaceae bacterium
AAGAGATGGGGGGTTCGGGGGGAAGAGGAAAACTTCTTTTCACATGGAAAAGAAGTTTTCCTCTTCCCCCCGGCTCCCACAGCCTTTATCAAAAAAGTCAGCAGATGCGGGGATCGTCGAAACGGATGAGTTCGCCGGTATCTTCAGAAAGTTCTGCGGCGAAGCAGAGTTTCATAGTTTCAAAGGCTTCGCGGGCGGTCATCTCGGATTTCTGTCCGGTTGCGGCAAGCTCGATTACGCGGAGATTCTGTCCGTGGACGTTGTGGTAATAGAGCAAGCCCTCTTCGCGGGGATCAAAGGAAATTTCTTCAACGATATTGCTGTCCATATATTCGGGTTTGTCGCTGAATTCCCAGCGGCGGATGCGGTGTTTGAAAACATCTGTTTCGACAGCACCTTTGGTACCGCAGATGTGGTACTGCAAAAAGTGTCCGTCATCGACTTCAAGACCGGACTGCAGGGGATCTTTGGCAAGATGGGATTCTGCGATGTACATAATGAAGTTGAGAACCGCCACTTTTCCGTTGGGATAACGGGTCATAATCTGGTGATTGTCGCGGTGATTGAAGTAGGGGACGACTTTGGCGGAAGAGAGTGAATAAACACTTTCAGGTGTTTCATCAAAATACCAGCGTTGAAGATCGAGGTAGTGCGAAAGTTTTTCTCCGATGAGGAAACTGCCCGTACTGCGGCTGCGCCAGGTATTCTTTTTATGGAATTCGCAGCAGTAGTAACGGCACTGGTTGTTGACGGGCGTACCGATCAAGTCCGCTTTGATCCAGTCTTTGACGATCTGATACATTTTGGAGTAGTGCAGTTCAAATCCGACCTGCAGGAATCCGCCGGTTTCCTTTTCAACATCGCAAAGGTGTTTGGCTTCGGCGAGGCTGCAGCCCATGGGTTTCTCAAGGACGACGGCTTTTCCGGCACGCAGACACTTTTCAGCCAGTTCAACATGAGTTTCGTTGGGGGAGGCAATGGAAACAAAGCCGATGGAACGATCAGCGAGGATCGCATTTAAATCAGCCGGAATGATACCGTATTTTCCGCAACGCTCCTTGGCGCGTTCGGGATCCGGTTCAAAACCGTAAACTTTATCAATATAGGGAGATTCAAGAGCGGCTTCCACATGGGTTCCGCCCATCGTACCTACGCCGAGAACGGCGGCATTCATTTTTTTCATATCAAAAAAACTCCTTGTATGAAGATTGAAATAATACTTTATTTAAGATATCACCCGAACGGTCTCTTTTCAATACTGTTTCGGCTGATGTTTTCTGAGTATTTCAATGTTTTTGCGGATGTTTTCATCAGCGGGATTAAGTTTGTGAGCATTTTCAAAATGCCTGAGTGCCGAAGTTCTGTCCTCCTGACACAAGGCAGCAAGGGCAAGATAAAATTCTTTTTCCATGGGTTCGTATGTACCGTACAAATTGGCGAGGCGGCGGTACATTTCGGCGGCATCCTTTTTATTTCCGGCCCTCTGACAGACACCGGCGGCGGTCAAAAGGACCATCCGGGGATAACCGTAACTGGTATTCGACAATAATCCCCAGTGCGAATGAGAAAGAACAAGTATCAATTTTTTCATACCCGCTTTCGTTTGCCCTTGCCGGATAAGGATCACACCTTCAATACTTTCAACAAAAAAATCGATCGTCCGTTTGCGTTTTACGGGAATATCCGTGTAATCATTACGCAAACGCAGAATATTTTTCTGAACAGCGGCATAATCCCCCTTATCAAATTTCACGATTGTTTCGCCGATCAGACAACGGTAATTGGGCAGAGGATGATCCAGAGTGGCACGGGTGTAAGACGCCGCACTTTCCCAAACGGCAACTTCACCGGAACACATGATCCCCATACCCGGAATAAGGCAGCAGACACCTGCGATCATCAAGTTGCGGATCCGGGGAAATTTGTTGACCAGGGTACACATTCCGGCAGCCGCAGCCAAAACAGCAAAGATCGAGGGATAATAACTGTAACGGTCGGCAAAATCCACATCACCGATCTGACAAAGTCCCGGAGCAACCGCAGCAGAAAAGGAAATAAACAGCGGCAAATAAAGATAAAGAGCTTTTTTGTTTCCCCGGCGGAGAAATTCCAGAAGAAGCAAAGCAATGATCCCGACTGCATAAAGAGGCAAAAGAGAATCATTCGCAAGAGAAAAATGGGGATAATAAGGATTTAATCCGTAAGGTACAAAGGTTTTGACAAAATAACTGCCGAAGCGCCAGCCGATTAAAATCAGCTGATCAGAAAAATTTTTTCCGCCAAGCAAATTCCCTGCCGGAGCCACACATTTGAAAACAATGTAGTAAATCAAAGAAAGCAGCCAGAATAAACCGCTGTATTTTACATAAAACCGCCAGTCTTTTTTACGGTATCTGCCCCACAGATAAGCCGTTAAAACGGCAGGAAGTCCGATCAATGCCGGTTTGATACAAAAACTTAAAGCAAAAAAAACCGCAGACAAGACATACAGCCATATTACTTTACGTTTCACGCTCTGAATAAAAAATACGGTTCCCCACAGCCCCAGTACAAGCAGCAGGACATCCTTGCGTTCACTCAGCCAGGCAATGGATTCTGCGCGCTGGGGATGTATCGCCCAGATAAGAACGGCAAGTCCGGCGGCAAGGCGGGGGAATTTCAACATTCTTGCGCCGGTATAAAAACCTGCCGCAGCAAGAAAATGCAGCAGAATATTCATCAGATGGGCACCGAAAAAGAGATGTTCTTTTCCCCAGACAAGGTAATCCAGCATAAAGGAGTATCCGACCAGCGGACTCCACAAATTAAGAACAGGCTGCCACCAGAGTTTCAAATTGTTCCAGGAAAAAGAAAGCAGGTGAAATCTGCCGACATAGATGATATCATCCAATATCTGCGCTTCAAAAAAAAGCGAACTGCCGAATACGATTACAACGGCACAGGCAAGCACCGTAAAAAAGATTCCGTCCCCACGATCAATTTTCATAATTTTTTCAACACCAATGCTGTTCTTGCGGGCAGATAAAGGCTTAAATATTCTCCGGACAGTGACGGTAAAGTGACGGATTCTTCGCCGTCAATTCTGCGTGCAAAGCCGTCAAATTGTTTTTCGTCGCTGTCCAGAACTGCCCTGTATTTTCCGGGAAGCGCCTCAAAACGGTAATCGGTATAACTGTTGACGGGGTGGAAGTTAAAGCAGAACCACAGACCGCCGCGTTCAAAAATCAACACCTTTTTTTCATCGTCAATCCTGACAGTCTGAATGACGGAACGGTAAATTTTTTCATCACTGAGCAGTTTCAGCATGGCACAATCAAAACAGCCAAGTGCCTGATAACGCAAATTTTCATCATCTGCAAGACTCCACATCCTGCGGGCGCGCGCCATGCTCCAATTGTTGCCCTCGCGGGGGAAATCCACCCATTCGGGATGTCCGAATTCATTGCCCATGAAGTTGAGGTATCCTTCATTGCCCGTTGCCGCTGTCGCCAGACGGATCATTTTGTGCAGAGCCACTGCGCGGTCGATCTGCATATTTTGAGAATCTTTGTGCATGGCGTGATACATATTGCTGTCCGCCAGCGTGAACATCGCAGTCTTGCCGCCGACGATGGATTGATCGTGACACTCAACGTAACTTACGGAGCGTTCATCACGGCGGCAGTTGGTCAATTCGCTGTAAAGATAAAACATGTTCCAATGCTCGTCGATCTGATCAAAGAGTTTGAACCACATGTCGGTCACCCCCATCGCCATACGGCAATTGAAACCGATACCGTCAGCGGAGGCAAGTCCGGGCATACCGCTGACATCTTCCGCCAGAGTCACGGCATCCGGACGGAGGGTGTGAATCAATTTATTGGCAAGGGTAAGATAACTTACAGCATCTTCATCCACACTGCTGCTGAAATATTCGCTGTAATCGGTGAAGGTCTTTCCCAGTCCGTGATGGTGATAGAGCATACTGGTCACGCCGTCAAAACGGAAACCGTCAACATTGAATTCATCCAGATAATAACGGCAGTTTGAAAGCAGAAAATGCAGAACTTCTGTTTTGCCGTAATCAAAGCAAAGGGAATCCCAGGCGGAATGAAGTCCTCTTTCGCCCTGATGAAAATAGGCATAACTTGTGCCGTCAATCCGTGCAAGTCCCTCGCGTTCATTGCGGACAGCGTGGGAGTGAATCAAGTCAATGATGACCCGCAATCCCTCTTTATGACAGGCGTCAATAAGTTCTTTGAATTCCTCAGGCGTACCGAAACGGCATGAAAGAGAAAAAAAGTTGGCAACATGATAACCGAAACTGCCGTAGTACGGGTGTCCCATGACTGCCATAAATTGAATGGTATTGTAACCGGATTTTGCGATACGGGGCAGGATTTTTTCACGGAACTCACGGTAAGTTCCGACTTTTGCTTCTTCCTGCGCCATGCCGACGTGGGCTTCGTAAATGAAAAGCTGCTCAGGTTCAGGCGGCACGGGATTCTTAAAAACATAAGGAGTTTCCGGCTCCCAGACCATTGCGGAAAAAAGTCCGGTCATTCTGTCCTGCACCACCCGGCGGGCATAGGCGGGGATACGGTCGCCGCAGCCGCCTGTCCAGGAAACGTGCATCAGATAATGCATGCCGTGACGGAGTTTTTCCAGCGGGATTCTGATTTCCCAGATACCGTTTCCGACTGAAGAAAGTGCATACTCAGGCAGAATATTCCAATCTGAAAAATCCCCGTAAAGCGTCACACTTGAAGCAAGCGGCGCCCATTCGCGGAATATCCAGCAGTCCCATTGGCGGTGCAGTCCGAAATATTCGTGCGCCGTGGCAAAATCCTTCAAAGACATTTTGCCGGAGGTCAGGCATTTTTCCAGAGCGCAAGCGCGTTCTTTCCGCGCGCGGATGATATCCGTATAAGGCGCAAGATAAGGGTCACTGCCCAACTTTTCAGGTTGATTCTGCCGGGGAGGAATTTTCATTTTTACTCGTAAACCTTTGACAACAGAGGACGATCCAGCATTGCCTCGTAAATCTTAATGTATTCCTGCGCCGTCACATCGTGATTGAAACGCATTTTTGCCGACCGCATGACCCGGTCAATGACCGCTGAACGGAACTCTTTGGGACGGGAATAGAAACGCATCGCCTCGTCAATTCCCCAGAAAAGTCCGCCGTTGTCGTAATCGTTGAAACGGAATCCGTTGCCGCTGCTGCCGTCTTCGCTCAAATGCTCCACAGTATCGTGCAGTCCGCCCGTATTGCGGACAACAGGAAGACTTCCGTAATACTGACAAATCATCTGCGGCAGTCCACAGGGTTCAAATAAAGAGGGCATCAGCATAAAGTCAGAAGCCGCAAATCCCAGACGTGAAAGATTTTCGTCAAAATCACACACCGTCACCCGGTCGTAGAAATCATGTTTTGCAACGATATCCCTGAACGTCTGCTGATAACTGCCGTTGGCAACAATGGCAATCTGCAGATTTTTGTGATAATATTTGTCTATCACATGATAAAGAATATTTGCCAGCAGAGGACAGCCTTTCTGAGCAGGGTCCAGACGGTGCGGCCAGAAAAACAGAGGTGCTTCAGGATCCACCGTCAATCCGGTTCGCGCCTGAAATGCCGTTTTGTTTTCTCTTTTGCCCTCAACATGACTGCCCGCACTGTAATTGACTGTCAGAGCGGGGTCTTCCTCTGGATTGTAATCCGCATCCGGAGAATTCAAAATACCGACGGCACATCCGGCATAATATTTGCCTGCCATCTCCTGACGGATGCTTTCCGGAACAAAACCGTACATGCCGTTGACAACTTCAAGCAGAAAAGTTGGACTGACCGTATTGATATAGTGTGACGCAAAAATGCCGCTTGCCAGCAGGTCAATCTGATTGCCGGAACGGCTCTCTTCATAATTGTACGGCGGACGGCTGTAATAAAGGTTGCTCCAGAACGGAGCGGCATCAATGCCCCGGTCTTCAATGATTTCAAGAGAGGTCTTCTGAGTGTGGATGTTGTGGACAGTACACAGACAGGGAATCCCCAGACGGCGCGCCGCTGCGGGAATCAATCCCGTCATCCAGTCGTTGCAGTGAATCAAATCAGGTTTGACCGTGGGAATGATATTGTTGATGACTTCTCTCTGAAACGCAATCGCCTGAAGCAGACACTCTGAAGAATAACTGCTGTAAACGGAGTCCCGGTAATAAAACACCCGGTCCTCCGCCAGATGAATACGGCTGTCGCTCAAGTGGTTCATGTAGACGCGCAATTCGTCATTGACCAGTTTACCGACATCCACATGAAACATCTTGCGGTAATGCGGCAGTGACACATGCACATCAGCGCCCTGACGGAAAAGGGCGGCAACTAAACTTGCCGACACATCCGCCATGCCTCCCGCCTTGGCACGGAGATGCTGAATATTACCCATGCCTTCGGGAAGATAAGTGATTTCGGGCGTAACAATCAGAATACGGGGATTTTTTCTTGCCGATGTACGCATATTATCTTCTTCCTTTTTTATTACCGGGGCCAGACCATAAATCCGGGAACGCTGTTATCCCACTCTGTGCCTGCAGCTTTAATCCGAGCGGTGATTCCGAACCGTCCGGACTGGTGACAGACGACATCGCAGCCGTAAAGATAGTTGCCGTTTCCTCTGTCTTCAAGCATTTTCATCGTAACGGATTCGCTGCTGACGATTTCGTTGTGAGCATCAACTGAACCCAGATAAGCTTCAACATCAACCGCTTCGGGCGCAAGTCCGCCCAAATTGACGGCGACGGAAATGCTGAGCGTATCTCCGACATGGACATTTCCGGAAAAGTTTCCGGCAATGACCGGCTGATCAATGCGGAGTTTTCCGTTATAGATATTGGCAACCAGTTCCTGTTTCTGATGGACAAGTTTTTTTGCATACGCCGCATTGTCGGCAATCAGTTTGGCATAGGTTTCCGCCGCAGGAGAATAGAAGAGTTTATCGTATTCACTGACCATGCGGTGACTGGAGAACACCCCCAGTCCGGTTGCGATGGATTCTTTCATGCGTTTAATCCATCTTACCGGCAGATCGCCGTTGCTGCGGTCATAGAACTCAGGAATAATCTCATGCTCCAACAGATTGAAAAGCTGCTGGGAGTCGTAGTTATCGCGGTCCTCATCATCGGTGTAATAGTCATTGCTGCCGATCGCCCAGCCGTATTCGCCGTCATAGGCTTCAGCCCACCAGCCGTCAAGGATACTGCAGTTGACAACGCCGTTGATCGCCGCTTTCATACCGCTGGTACCGCTTGCCTCCTGAGGACGGCGGGGCGTGTTGAGCCAGACGTCAACACCCTGAACCAGATGGCGCGCCATACCGATATCATAGTTTTCAAGAAAGAGCAGACGGTGCTGAACATTTTCACTTTGAGCAAACTGAATCAACTCTTTGATAAGTTGCTTGCCGCCGTTATCCGCCGGGTGCGCTTTTCCTGCAAAAATGAACTGCACGGGACGGTTGGTATCCCGCAGAAGTTTGAGCAGTCTCTGACGGTCGCGCAAAAGCAGAGTTCCCCGCTTGTAAGTTGCAAAACGCCGGGCAAAACCGATGGTAAGAATATCCGGCTGAAGCAGCGCGGCGTGATCGCTTCCGGTTGAGTTGTCCCCCTCAACCAGATAGCGGAAATTATTCTGCGCCCAGCGGCGGGCATGACGGATCAGGGACTGACGGTTGAGTTCATGTGTCATCCAGATTTCTTCATCAGGAATATCGGCAAGTCCGGCACGGAGCTGCTGCATATCCGGATTCTGCGCCCAGGTGTGTGTAAGGTAACGGTCGTAAAGTTCTTCTATCCTGCCTGAAATCCAGGACTTGATATGCACACCGTTGGTGATGTGACGGATGGGAATTTCAGCAACAGAACGTTCAGGCCACAAGTGTTTCCACATCTGCCGTGCAACTTCGCCGTGAAGTTTGCTGACACCGTTGCTGTAATTGGCGGCAAGGCGCAATCCGAAAACCGTCATGGACATCTCTCCGGAGCGTCCGCGCTCATTGATGGGAATACCCCAGCGGATGATACGCTCCAAATCAAGTTTCGCCTCCATGGCAAAATTGGCAAGATAAGGACGCAGCAGATTGATATCAAACACCTCATTTCCCGCAGGAACAGGCGTGTGCGTGGTGAAAATATTGGAACGCCAGACCAGTTCCAGAGCCGTATCCGGATCATACCCCCGGTCGTTGACGTAATGAGAAATTCTTTCAAGAGAGAGGAATCCGGCATGACCCTCGTTCATGTGACAGACCGCAGGTTCACAGCCCAGAGCCAGCAGCGCCTTGACGCCGCCGATACCCAACAGGAGTTCCTGATGCAGACGCATACGCTTGTCTCCGCCGTAGAGACGCCATGTGACTTCACGCAGATCGGGCGGATTCTGGGGCAGTTCCGTATCCAGCAGAACCAGCGGCACATTGCCGACCCAGAGGATCCAGACGGCGGCGGCGATCTCACGGTCATTGAGTTTCATGGTTATTGTGATTTCATTGCCCTCGGGCGTACAGCCGCGGACAAGGGGGAGATCCTGGATTTCTGAGATGGGATAGTGTTCAATCTGCCAGCCGGTACGGTCAAGAACCTGCATGAAATATCCCTGACGGTAAAGCAGTCCGACGGCAACCAGCGGCAGATTGAGATCACTTGCCGCTTTGAGGTGGTCTCCGGCAAGAACACCCAGTCCGCCGGAAAAAATGCGGATACTTTCATGGATTCCGAATTCAAGAGAAAAATAGGCAGTCGTCCTCTTTGAAAACGGAACACAGCCGGACATGCTGCGTTCAAACTCTGTTTTCACAGCATGAAGACGGCGCAGATAACTCACATCATGCGCCAGTTCTTCCAAACGCGCCTGCGGAACTTTGCGCAGAAAAGTTTTGGCGGCACCGCGGACTTCACGCCACAAACGGGGATCTATCCGCATAAAAAGTTCAATGGCGTTCTGGTGCCAGCACCACCAGATGTTATCCACGAGGGTTTCAAGAAATTTCAGTTCCTCCGGAACATTCGGCGCGACATTGTAAAGTTGAAGATTCATAATAATTTATTCCATTTCCGGATAAGTTAAAGTTCTTTTTCTCTGACGATCAGCAGGCTGTTGAGCGTTCCGAAATCATTGGGAACAAAATTCGGATTTTCCGCATCAAGGCACCAGTTGCCGTCCACAACAAATTTATACTGATATTCTCCGGGCATCAAATGCAGCTGACAGCGGTAGACACCTGAATTATCTTTATCTACAAGTTCTTTTTCCGCTTTCCAGTCATTGAAACTGCCGGCAACAAAAACTTTCTTCCCGGGCGCAGTCTCACAGGTTAAACAGACCACCCGGTAACCGCTGACGGACTTTCTTTTTTTTGTTGTTTTTTCCATTTTCCTCTTCCTTTCTCCAAACACTATGTAAAACTTAATATAACGCAATCAAAAGCGTTTATCAAGTTTTTTATATTTGGGATGAGTGGGAAAAAGAGAATGAGCCTTTTTTCTCAATTCCTCAGCTTTATCAAAATCATATCTTTTTAATGCAATATCCGCCAACCGCATGTAAACAGCAGGACGGTCCGGATCACGTTTGAGAGATTCATTGTAAAGCTGTTCCGCCCTGAAAATATCTCCTTTTGCCATGAAGTAATCGCCCAGCATATTACAGGCAAACGGGTGATCTTTACGCAGTTTTTCAAGCTCCTGCCAGGAACGGAGAATCGCAGGTTCATCAAAAACGCCCCCCTGCGGCGTATGGAGCAAATCAAAAAAGCGGGTAAAAGTTACATCCCCTTTCAAACACCGCTGATTGCGGTACAGAGAAAATACGCCCAGCAGTGCCAGCAGAATAAAAACAGTTATCCTTGCCGCAAAATGCGCCGGAGGAAGTTTTATTTTTTCATCCGGAACAGCCATGATAAACAACATGCCCGCCCCGGCAAGACAGGCGGGAACCTGCATATTGATATCACAGCAGCAGTGCAGCGTAAAGGCAACACTTCCCCAGAAAACTGCCTTGTCCTCAAGAGAAAATTCTTTTCTGCGGCGGAACAGGACAAGCAGCGGAAAACAAAATGCCGCCGACGCAAGAAGTCCCGCCGGCAGACCTGAATGAAGTATGAAACTGGTGAAAACATTATGCGGATCGTGTGCGGATTCATCGGTGGATGTTGTCTTTTCTTTCATATGACGGTAAAAAAATCCGCCCCAACCGTGTCCGGCAAGCGGTTTTTCAGGGAGCATAATTGCCGTTGTCCGCATATAATCCACACGTTCAGAGAACGAACCGAATCCTCTGCCGGCAACTTTAATGTAAACAGCTCCGCCGATAACGGCGCACAAAATAAGTGCGGCAAAAAGAACTTTGAGTTTTTTTGAAAACTTCAGCGTAAAAAAACAAATCATCACAGTTATCAGCGCACAGAGAAACGCCGCTCTGGTCTTGGTCATCAGAAAAACCGCAACAGCCGGAATCAGCATAACGCAGATAAACAGGCGGACAGAAATTTTTTCAGGCTCAAAGTGTTTGCCCATTCTGCCGAAAACAACCACACACAAGGGCGCAGCCAGCAAGAGAAATCCGGCAAGGATATTGGCGGAAACCATCGCACCGTACACCCGGGTATCGGCAACTTTAGCCAACATCACACCGCTGACGGCGATTCCCTTTGCCTGCTGATTGGCAATAAACTCTTTCATTTCAGCAAAACCGAAGAAATACTGGCGCAATCCGCTGAAACAAAGCAGAAGAACACCGAAAGCAAGTCCCGCAGTCAGACGTTTTTTCCAGACTTCTTCCGGATCATTTGCCAACATCAGCCAAACCGCACCGCAGAAAGCGGAAACACTCAGCAGATGACAGATTTCCCCTTCTGCATAAAACGGAACAGACGAATTGATTGCGCCGACCCATCCCGCAAGCGGCAGGGCAAAACACCAGAGCAGTGCCGTTATCCCGCGTTTTGTGGAAAAATCAGGCACACCGAATGACACAAGAGCCGCCAACAGAGCCAGTCCTGAAAAAATTCCGAAACTGCTTGACGGCCAGTTGATAATCGTCCACGAAAAAAAATCCTCCGGAAAAAATCCAGCCGCTTCAGGCATGACGGCAAGTGAACCGAATTTCACAGGCAGAAGAAAAGCAAGAAGTACAATAAAACTGCCGGAAATATTTTTCAGAAACTGCCGCAAATCACGGTTGTTTTCAAATGTTTTTGCGTTTGTTTTCATTATCTTCCCTTTCACAGCAATAATTTAGCATAAAAACCCCTTTCTGTCAACCCCCTCTCCTCTTTTCAAAAACAAGCGGCGTATTTTGTAAAGTGGACAGCAGCCCCCTCTGGGGGAGATCATCTTTGGGTATTATGATTGAAAAAATCATTTTTTCAGGTTGAAATCATACTTGTTGTTAAACGCAAAAAAGTTTTCAAGAGTGGACCAGATGGACCCAATGGACCCAATGGACCCAATAGACCAGATAGACGACCTGCCGGAAAGGATGTGTCTAAAAAAACATAATTGTTCAAAACTCCCCCAGGCTGCGACCAACGGGAGCAGCCCCGAAGGTGTGAAGTTGCAAAACTTGC
>JAZQYS010000047.1:0-3835 GCA_045633645.1 Victivallaceae bacterium
GTCTTCCATCAAAAAGGCGGTTGCTTCACATTGGAGAATGTCAATACCCAGAGTCTGTTCAAGCAGCAGTTTCCATCCCCGCTGATAAGCGGATTTGTCGCACTGCGCACGGGGAGACCAGACCGCCGGACCTTTGGTGCGGTTGAGCATTCTGAACTGAATCGCCGCCGCTTCGGTGACGATGCCTTGAAATCCGCCGAGAGCATCAATTTCGCGGACGACCTGTCCTTTTGCGATTCCGCCGATGGCAGGATTGCAGCTCATCTGTGCAATATGGTCCGGATTCAGGGTCAGCATGGCGGTTTTTGCGCCCAGACGTGCGGCAGCCATAGCTGCTTCACATCCGGCGTGTCCGGCGCCGACGACAATGACATCATAAATATCCAAGGTGTCTTCCTTTTATTTTTCTTCAAAGGTAAGTTGCTTTTTTAACAAAATTTCCCACACCAAAACACTTTTTTAAAAGCGGGGTTTCCGCTACGGGCAGATAATAAAAATCTCTTCCCCTCGCAACAAAATTTCCCACAATAAAATACCCCGCTTTTTTAAAAAGCCAAGTTTCCGATACGGACAGATAATAAAAATCTCTTCCCCTCGCAACAAAATTTCCCACAACAAAATACCCCGTTTTTTTTGAAAAGAGGAGAGGGGTTCGGGGAGAGGAGAAAAACTTTTTTTCTCGTGAAAAAAAGTTTTTCTTCTCTCCCTGCCTCCCATCTCCCCTTATCGGGAAGAGAGTGTTATTTTTTCATTTGTTTGAGATATGCTTCGATGAAGGCATCGATTTTGCCGTCAAGGACGCCGCCGGTATCGCTGGTTTCCAGGCCGGTACGCAGATCTTTGACCATCTGGTAGGGCTGAAGAACGTAACTGCGGATCTGGCTGCCCCAGCCGTTTTCAAGCTGTTCACCGCGGGCGGCATCAGCGGCATCTTTGCGCTTTGCCATTTCCTGCTCATAGAGTTTGGCTTTGAGCATTTTCATAGCGGTTGCTTTGTTTTTGTGCTGAGAGCGTTCATTCTGACAGCAGACCACGATTCCTGAAGGAATGTGGGTAATACGCACGGCGCTGTCGGTGGTATTGACGTGCTGACCGCCGGCACCGCTGGCGCGGTAGGTATCAATACGCAAGTCGGATTCAGCAACTTCAATATCGATATCGTCATCCAGTTCGGGCAGAACTTCAACAGAGCAGAAACTGGTGTGTCTGCGGGCGTTGCTGTCAAAGGGGGAGATTCTCACCAGACGGTGAACACCGGTTTCACTTTTGAAGTAACCGTAACTGAAATCGCCCATGACGTGCAAGGTTGCGCTTTTAACACCGGCTTCTTCACCGGGCTGAAGGTCAATGACTTCATCTTTCCAGCCGCGGCGTTCAAAGAACATTCTGTACATACGCAGCAACATGCTTGCCCAGTCGCAGGACTCGGTACCGCCGGCACCGGCATGGATGGTGAAATAAAGGTTGTTGCGGTCAAAACGTCCGGAGAGGAAACTTACGATTTCCAGCTTATCCATATCTTTCTGGAGCTGGTTGTAGGTGCTGTCAGCTTCGGAGAGAAAATCTTCATCTTCAGCAGCCAGTTCCAGCATGGTGGAGTAGTCCTCAATAGCACTTTCAAGTTTGCGGAAAGGTTCCAGTACGTTGCGGCAGCTTGAGAGTGCGCTGACCGTTGCCTGGGCGGATTCCTTGTCATTCCAGAAATCGGGGGCGGACATTTTTGCTTCAAGGGAGGCAAGTTCTTCTGTCCGTTCCTCAATTTTCAGGAAGCCGTGTAAATGGGCGATACGGTCCGCCAGTTCCCGACCGCCGCTTTGGAGTTCTTCAAAGGTCATCATTTTTGTGCAGCCCTGAATTTCCACATATCGTCCAGCAGACGCTGAATATCCACAAGACATGCGCCGCAGGCACCGCCGGCTTTGCAGTAGTTGGTGACTTCTTCTGCCTGGTGGAGATCGTTTTCTTTTGCAACTTTCAAAATCTTGATATCGGTAATCCCGAAACAGCGGCAGATGAGTTTGCCTTCATGTTCATCATCGTGCGCAAAGGGATTTTCTTCACCCTTGTACTGGGCGATGGCAGCCTGAAGAGCCTCCATACCCATCACGGAACAGTGTTTTTTTGCTTCGGGCAGATCGCCCAGCAGATTGACGATATCCTGATTGGTGACTTTGGATGCCTCCTCAATGGTCATGCCCTTGATGATTTCTGTTAAGGCGGAGCTTGAGGCAATGGCGCTGGCACAGCCGAATGTACGGAACTTGACATCGGCGATTTTGCCGTTTTCATCCAGTTTGAAGGTCAGTTTAAGGGCGTCGCCGCAGGCGGCGTTGCCGACTTCACCGACACCGTCGGGATTTTCCACTTCACCCACGTTGCGGGGATTCATGAAGTGATCCATCACTTTTTCTGTATATTTCCACATTTTCTTTTCTTCTCCGGATCAGATATCAAAATTTGCCAATTCTTCTTTGACCTTGGCGGCGACAACGGCTGCTGCATCAGAAAGTGCGAGCAGTTCGCTGTCACGGCTGTTGCGGCGTTTGAATTCAACCTGTCCCGCTTCAAGGGTCTTGGGAGAGATGACTACACGCAGAGGCACACCCAGCAAATCGGCGTCGCTGAACATGAATCCCGCTTTTTCGCCGCGGTCATCATACAGGACTTCAACACCCTGTTTTTCAAGTTCGGCAGCGATAGATTCAGCCGCTTCTGTCACGCCGGGCTTGTTGGGATTCAGCGCGCAGATCTGCACCTGCCAGGGCGCGATGGACATCGGCCAGATCGGACCGTAATCGTCATGGGAATATTCCACAACAGAAGCCATGGAACGTCCGACGCCGATACCGTAGCAGCCCATGATCATCGGGGCACTCTTGCCGTTCTGGTCAAGGTAGGTGCAGCCCATGCTGGCAGAGTATTTCGTTCCCAGCTGGAAGATGTTGCCCACTTCAATACCGCGGAGCATTTCAAGCGGTTCTCCGGTCTTGGGACAGGGGTCACCGGCGCGGACGGTCGCAATATCCGCAACGATGAATTCCACGCCTTCCATATCTCTGTCGGCGTTGAAGTTTTTGTAGTGATAACCGTCATCGTTGGCACCGACAACGAGGTTGGAACTTTCAACCACAGAGCGGTCAAGTACGACTTTGACTTTTTTGCCCTTGATACCGATGGGGCTGGCATATCCGGGAACGGCGCCCGCATCCAGAATGGCAGCATCATCGGCAAATTTGAGTTCACTCACCTTGAGCAGATTGCCCAGTTTGCTTTCGTTGACTTCAAAGTCTCCGCGAATCATGGCAAAAATCAGTTCTCCTGTTGCGGCATCGCAGTAGAAAACGGCTTTGCCGGTGTCTTTTGCTTCAACGCCCAGGAATGCTGCAACTTCTTCAATGGTTTTACTGCCGGGAGTCGCCACTTTTTCAAGGGGCAGGGGGGCGGATTTTTCAAACTGCCATGCGGCGGTGGCGATTTCTCTGTTGGCACGGTAACTTCTGTCGGGAGAAACGAAAATAGTATCTTCTCCGCATTCGCAGACAGCCATGAATTCGTGAGAAACTTTGCCGCCCATCATACCGGAGTTGGATTCAATGCTCAACACATTTTCCAGTCCGATACGTTTGAAAATACGCTCATACGCCTCGTGCGCGCGGACATAATATTTTTCCAGATCCGCCTGATCGGCATGGAAACTGTAAGCGTCTTTCATGGTAAATTCACGGGTACGGATAAGTCCTGCGCGGGGACGAGCTTCGTCACGGTATTTGGTCTGAATCTGATACAGCATGACAGGCAGCTGCTTGTAGCTGTTGACTTCGGTGCGGACAAGAGC
>JAZQYS010000048.1:0-1805 GCA_045633645.1 Victivallaceae bacterium
CATCTCGCGCCGTCCGCCTGAAGTGATGGAAGCGTACCTGTCAAGCAACTGCGGCGGAACAAACATCACTGCAGAATGACGTCTGCCGTCAAGCCGGAGTGTCCAAAAAGTCGTAGTGCCCTCCAGAATACTGTACCCGACATTACTCCGCCGGGCATTGGAACTCGGGAATGCCACACGGACGCGCATGTTAACATCGTCTATCCAACGTCCGTTCAAACCTTGAATTGCCTTTTGATTTCCGGCATTTTTAGCCATTTTACGCATAGCGACAACACCCGGCACGAAACTTACGTGAACTGCCAGCCAGCGTTTATTGATAAAAGAAACACCACCGGCACCATAAGCTCCGGTCGTTCCTCCGGTTCTTGAAACCGCAGGTGCTGCTTCAAGGGAAAGTTGTACCCGGATTGCGCCGAACTGAACAACATTAGCCTTCGACGCCCAAACACTTGAGCAACCGAACACCAACGCTGAAATCATCAGCAGAATAAACCTGTTCATACAACTTTCCCTCTGTCAAATTACTTTTTCGCAGCAGGAGCTGCTTTTTTCACAGCCTTGGCTGCGGGCTTTGCCGCAGGAGCTGCTTTTTTCTCAACTTTTGCAACGGCGGCAAGTTCCTTTTCAACACCGGAGTTTCCGCTTTCCATGCGGGCACCGTGACCGATCAGGATGGCAAGCACAAGTGCAAGCACCATAAAAATCGCAGTCAGCCAAACAGTAGCCTTGGTCAGATGGCTGCCGGCTTTTCCACCGAACATGGATTCACCAATTCCGCCGAAAGCAGCACCCATTCCGCCGGATTTGGACGGCTGGATCAGAATCAATCCGATCAACAGCAGAGAAACAACGACGACCAGGGCGTAAAGAAAAACGATCAATACTGACATTTTCTATTCTCCTGTTGCAGGAATGCTTTTTCAGAGAGCCAGAGCTTCGCGGATCAAAGCGATAAAATCATCAGCCTTGAGAGCAGCTCCGCCGATCAAACCGCCGTCGATATCGGGCTGAGCGACCAATTCGCGGGCGTTGGAGGCTTTCATGCTGCCGCCGTACTGAATACGCATTTCATCAGCGACGTTACCGAAGAGAGCACGCAGTTCACCGCGGATAAATGCGTGAGCCTGCTGAGCCATATCGGGGGTGGCAGTCTTGCCGGTTCCGATAGCCCAAACGGGTTCGTAAGCGACGACGATTTTTGCAGCATCTTCAGCACTGATACCGGCAAAACCGACACGAATCTGCTGAGCAAGAACAGCCTCAGTCTTGCCGCCTTCACGTTCTTCAAGAAGTTCACCGACGCAAACGATGGGGGTGAATCCGGCAGCCAGAGCAGCGATCAGACGCTTGTTGACGGTTTCATCGGTTTCACCAAAGTACTGTCTGCGTTCGCTGTGACCGATAATAACATACTGAACACCGGAAGTTTTCAGCATATCAGCAGAAATTTCACCGGTGAAAGCGCCATTGGCTTCCCAGTGGATGTTCTGGGCACCCACGCCGATTGCACTGCCTTCGGCGGCTTCAACAACACTGCCGATAGTGGTGAACGGGGGGCAGACGACGATTTCTGCAGCTTCCAAACCGGCAATACCGTTTTTGAGGGCCTCAACCAGGGCGCGGCCTTCAGCGGCATTCTTGTTCATTTTCCAGTTTCCGGCAACAATAATTTTACGACTCATTTTTATCCTCACTTTATGTTTGATGTATTTAGATACAATGACACCTATTTTACAATTAGACAAATGTCCGCCTACAAAATAGCACACAGAAGCTTTTTTTGCAAGCGGATTATCTGAACA
>JAZQYS010000049.1:0-5179 GCA_045633645.1 Victivallaceae bacterium
ATGGCTACGATCCGACTTCCATCAGCGGGGCAATATTCAGTTTCAGGACGGCGGCAACACGCCTGCCGTCCTGACGGACGTCAGCCGGAGAACGCAGTTGTCCCAGCGTTCTTCTGACCCGGCTGAAAAGCCCGCCCTGATTATTTTGACTCAATGTTCTGTCCTTTGCGGAAAAGCATTAAGCTTTGTTGACAACACAATCGGTGTTGCCCTGTTCAAAATAAGCAATCGTCTGCTCGGCGGATTTTCTGGCAGCGTTGAGGTTGGCTTCAACGGTGTTCGCGCCGAGGTGGGGCAGCATGAGGTCGGCAATATCAGCCACGCTCTTGGGACCGGCGGCATCCTTTGCATAGACGTCGTTGCAGAAGACGATTTTCTTTTCGGCCTTGGCGGCACGGAGATCATCTTCATTGATGATACCGCTGCGGGCGCAGTTGATCAGCATGGCGCCGGGCTTCATCATATCAAACAGACGGCGGTTGAACATGCCGCGGGTCTTGTCGTTTTCGGGAATGTGCAGCGTGATGAAATCCGCTTCGGCGAAAATTTCTTCAACGGTGGTCATCTTGACGCCGAGTTTTTCAGCGACTTCAGCGGGCAGATAGGGGACAAAACGGAGAGCTTTGTTTACAAAACCGGAAAGACGTTTGACAACGAGCTGTCCGATGTGTCCGAGACCGATGATACCGAGGGTTTTGCCGGTCAGTTCGCGACCCATGAATTTGCTCTTTTCCCATTCTCCGGCGCGGGTGGAGATATCGGCGGCGACAACGTGACGGCAGGCGGCGAGGATCATGGCGATCACTTCTTCGGCAACGCCGTTGGAGTTGGCTCCGGGAGTGTTCATCACATCAACATTGCGTTCACGGGCATACTTGATATCAATGGTGTTGTATCCGGCACCGGCACGGACGATCAATTTGAGCTGGGGAAGAGCATCGATGATTTCCGGAGTGATCTTTTCACTGCGGACGATCAGAACTTCGGTGTCGGCATTGGCTTTGACCAGATCTTCAAGCGGCGTGGCGGCATCGAGGATGACATTGTATCCACGTTCACTGAGCATGTCGGCGGCGAATTTATCCAACTTGGTCGGAATAAGAACTTTACGCATGGCGTTTTCTCCATTCTTTTTTTTATTTCTGACAGCAATTTCATTCTGTCAAAAGTTACACTTCTGTTATCCCGATAATATACCACCGTTTTTCATTTTTTTCAAACAGGATGACCATGTATGTCTGAGATTTATGCCGCAAAGCTCTTTTTTTGCAGGTGCATGGCATACAGACGTGTTGCGGACAAATACGGACAACTGATATATTCTTTCCGTTTTTTCCGTTTGAAAATTCCCGATAAGATGGATATATTATCCCGACAGTCGCAGTATTTTTGTATTCCTTTTCAAAACAAACACCTTTTCCGGAGAATGAAAATATGTTCAAGAAGGCATATATGGTCATTGAAACAGAACGTTTATACTTGCGGGAAATGACTGAAAATGATTTTGAAGCACTGGAAAAAGTGTTGGCAAATCCGGAGATCATGCAGCATTATCCATATGCATTTGACGAAGCAAAAGTGAGAAACTGGATACAGCGGAATATAGACAGATACCGGATCTTCGGCTTTGGCTTATGGGCAGTCTGCCTGAAAGAGACAGGCGAAATGATAGGCGATTGCGGATTGACTATGCAGCTTGTCAACGGACAGATAAAGCCTGAAATCGGATATCATATCAGAGCTGATCAACAGAGAAAAGGGTACGCCAAAGAAGCGGCAAGTGCGGTCAGAGATTGGACATTTATCAACACTCCTTTCAACATCATTTATTCTTATATGAAGTATACTAATGTTGCATCAGTCAGAACTGCTATGTCATACGGTTGCAGCCAAGTAGATGAGTTTGAAGATGCTGTCAATGGAATCACAAAAGTATTTGCTGTTTCAAGAGACAACGCGGCAAAATTTGTCTCCGGAAAATCTCAGACAGAACGGAATATGTAAAAATAAAAAATGGAGAAAATAATGCTTTATAATATTTATTTCAGCCCTACTGGCGGAACTAAAAAAGTTGCGGATATTCTGGTGAATAATCTCGGTGGAGAAATTTGCGATGTTGATCTTTGCCGGGAGATTGAGGGTGTTACTTTGCAAGCCGGTGATGTTTGTCTGGTTTCTGTGCCGTCTTTTGCGGGAAGAGTTCCGCAAATTGCGGTTGAACGCTTGAAAAAGATTTCTGCGAATGGAGCAAAAGCGATTTTGAATTGTGTTTACGGCAATCGTGACTGGGATGATACTTTGACCGAACTTCAAGATACTCTGGATAGTTGCGGATTTGTTTGCATTGCGGCGGTTGCTGCCGTGGCTGAACACTCCATTTTCCGGCAGTTTGCCGCCGGGCGTCCGGATAAAGAGGATGCCAAAGAGCTTGCGGAGTTTGCCCGGAAAATCACCGCAAAACTTGACAGCGGCATTATCGGAGATTTGCTTCTTGCCGGAAGTCATGGTACATACAAAGAACTTGCTGATATTCCTTTCAAGCCGGAAGCCGGCAAAAATTGTTCTGCTTGCGGAATTTGTGCTTCCGGTTGTCCGGTGGGAGCAATCGACCAAGCCGATCCCCGCAAGACCGATAAAGACCGTTGCATAAGTTGTATGCGCTGCCGGGATATTTGCCCCAAACACGCCCGCAACTTTGATTCTGCATTCATGCAAGCTGCCGCCGAAAAAAAGGCTCCCAAGGTGGGCGGCCACAAGAAAAATTACTTGTTTTTGTGAATGATTAAAGAGAGGAATAATATGAAAAAAATTTATGCTGTCAATGGCAGTCCTCGAAAGAACGGTAATACGGCGCAGCTCTTGCAAAAAGCTCTTGAGGGGGCGGCAAGTGTCGGCGCAGAGGTAAAACTTATTCAGCTGGCAGATTTGGATTTCAGCGGCTGCCACAGTTGTTTCGCTTGTAAAAGACTTCAAAATCCGACTCCGGGATGTGCCCTTAAAGATGACCTTTCAGAAATCCTGAAAGAACTGCTGCAGGCTGACGGAATCATTATGGGATCTCCGATTTATTTCGGAGCAGAAACTGGATTGTACCGCAATTTTCTGGAGCGGCTCTTTTTCCCGATGCTGCGTTACACCAATCCTCCGGGTTCACGGGCAGAGAAAAAGATTGATTTCGGCTTTATCTACACGATGAATGTTCCGGAGAATGTTATGAATGAGTACGGTTATCGGGGATATCTGGAATCAACCAATAAGTTTCCCCGACTGATTTTCGGCAGTGAAAATGTTCATACCCTTTACGCCTGCGACACCCATCAGTTTGACGATTACAGTAAATATGAGTGTACCTTGTTTGATGCCGGTCATAAAGATAAAATGCGTAAAACTCAATTTATTTCCGACCTTTCCAAAGCCTTTGAAATGGGCAGAAAACTTGCAGAATAATTATCGGCAATGCAGAATTTCAACACCCCGATCGGACATCTTTTTGCCGTTCTCCTTGACTGTTATGGTCCTCAAAAGTGGTGGCCTTGTCAGAGTGGCGCGCGGTGGGAGATTGTTACCGGAGCAATTTTGACGCAAAATACCGCCTGGACCAATGTGGAAAAGGCTATCGGAAATTTGCTTGCCTTCGATGTAATGTCGCCGGAAAAGGTTTTGGCAACTCCTGATGACAAATTGCAGGAATTGATCCGACCGGCGGGGTTCTTCAAGCAGAAGTGTGCTTACTTAAAAGCAATGGCGGCATTTATGCTTGAACATGAATCCGCATTTGAACACTCTGTGGATGTTTGTAATTTGCGGAAACAGTTGCTTTCCGTCAAGGGTGTCGGCAGGGAAACGGCGGACAGTATCCTGCTTTATGCTTTCAATAAACCGATTTTTGTTATTGACGCTTACACCCGGCGGGTGGCGGAGCGGCATCTGCACCTTGACGGAACTTTGCATTACGACATTCTGCAAAAAATTTTTATGGATGCTTTGCCGCCTGAAGTTGCCGTTTACAACGAGTACCACGCACTGATTGTTGTCCTCTGCAAAGAGTCCTGCAAAAAGTCCGCTTGCGGTGAAATTTGCTCAAAAATCATCCGTTTTCAGAACAAATAATTGCCTGTTTCTGAATTTCATTTCAGCCGAAATCGGAAACACAAATATCAGGGATGGAATACAGAAATTCTTTCCAGGATTTCTTCCACATACCGTTTTTCTCCGATATGGGTGGCGAAACGGCAATGCGGGCAGAACTGATATTGACATTCCGGAGTGGAGTGAGCATCACTTCCGGCAGAAGAAAGAAGATTGTGTTCCAGACAATACCGGCGGTAGAAAGGAGTCAATTCCTGAGCAATGGAGGGGTGAGCGCACTCAATACCGTCAAAATCAAGCATTTCACGCAACTCATCCATCCGATAAAGATCATCTTTACGGAAATATCCCTGAGGATGAGCAATAAAAACCAAGCCGCCTGCCCGCTTTACAGCAGGAATCACCATATCATACTCAGGATAATTCGGCAGGGTTAAATTGGAATTGCTGATAACATTGTTTTTTGCTTCAACATCGGCAAAAAGTTTTTTCTCATTGACCAGATAATCATTCTGGAGCGTGTTTTGAACATGGGTAATCCCCTGAACATCAATCGTCCGCGTGGGACGATAACGTCTTAAAAGACTTTCACGCTCCTGTCGGCAGTAGGGATAACCTTCGCAGGAGAGCAAAGCACAGAGGGCGTCGCCATATTGACGCTGCCAGTTGTGATAAGCTGCAAACACCCGCTGCAATTCAGGCGTTGGGACAAGAGGCAGACCGAGACAAACCATGTCAAAAGTACCTTTGGGACTGTGTACAGTCAATTCGGCACCGGGAATATAATTGATTTCAGGATGCTTCTTTGCCGCTTCAACGGCTTCGGGCAGAGAATCCATCTGGTGATGGTCTGTAACAGCAATATGCGAAACGCCCAGTTTTTCAGCCATAATAAAGTAGTCTTCAACAGGAGCAGTCGCATCATAACTCCAACAACTGTGAAGATGAAAATCAAAGGACGCAAGTTGTTCAGCCATGTTTTACCTCATGTATGATCGTGCCAAAATATCTGCCCGGACAGAAAATAATTCCATTCAACAAATACTCCGCTTTTTTTGAAAAGTGGTGGGGGGGTTCGGGGGGGGGGCAG
>JAZQYS010000050.1:0-1296 GCA_045633645.1 Victivallaceae bacterium
ACCGCTTGGCCTCCGACTTGCCATCAAAGAGGAAATGCGCGAAAGACTTGAGTACTTTGAAAAAAATAATTTGCTGGTTGAAGCGCAGCGTCTGCACCAGAGAGTCTCTTATGATATTGAAATGATGAAAGAATTGGGTTATTGCAGCGGCATTGAAAATTACTCCATGCATCTTTCAAGCCGCCGCCCGGGGACGCGTCCCTACTGTCTGTTTGACTTTTTTCCCGATGACTTTTTGACGATCATAGACGAGTCGCATGTAACTTTACCGCAGTTGCAGGCGATGTATAAAGCGGATAGACACCGCAAAGAAATTCTCATTGAACACGGTTTCCGTCTGCCGTCGGCTTTGGAAAACCGTCCGTTGAAGTTTGAGGAGTTTGAGGCTGTGACCAATGAAACTGTTTACGTTTCAGCTACGCCGGGAGAATTTGAACTTGCACAGAGCGGTGCTCCTGTTGAACTGGTTGTGCGTCCGACCGGTCTTCTTGATCCTGAAATAGAAATCCGTCCGCTTGAAGGACAGATTGACGATGTGATCGGTATGATCCGTGAAACAGCCAAACACGGTGAAAGAACGCTCGTGACGACTTTAACAAAAAAAGGTTCTGAGCGTTTGGCTGATTATCTGTCGGAATTGGGCGTGCGTGCCTGTTATCTGCACTCTGAACTGGATGCCCTTGAACGGGTACGGATTCTTAATAAATTGCGTGACGGCGAATACGATTGTATGATCGGAATCAACCTGTTGCGCGAAGGAATCGACTTGCCTGAAGTGGCTCTTGTAGCTATTCTTGATGCGGATAAAATGGGCTTTCTGCGTTCAGAACGGGCATTGGTTCAGACTGCCGGACGCGCGGCGCGTAATAAAAACGGCAAAGTTATTCTCTATGCCGACAGCATTACCGACAGTATGCAGGGCTTGATTAACCTGACTGCGGCGCGCCGCAAAAAACAGATTGCTTATAACGAAGCACATAACATTACGCCGCAGACGGTGAAAAAGAAGCGCAATACCACAATCAGCGAAATCATCGGCGGGGGAGATACGAAAAAGTCCAAAATCAACACGCCGCAGTTGGCGGGAACGATGTTGGATGGTTCTGCCGGTGATAATCTGGATAAACTGGGACTTTCCACCAAAGAACTGGATGCCCTGATTGAAGAACTGATTGGACCTGGCTTCCGTAAGGACGCAGACCGTCTGGAAGACCTGCTGAAGTTCACTGACGACAGCGCGGTTAAGGAACGTCTGGCTCAGATCAAGAGAAATAACAAGGTGCGTCTGGGTAACTA
>JAZQYS010000051.1:0-7197 GCA_045633645.1 Victivallaceae bacterium
GTGAACAACGCGAGTGGCTCAAAAGAATCATTAAAACGCCTGAGTGCCGCACCGCAGAGTTCCGTATCGTCATGTCGCACCACACCAATCCGTTTGATCCGCGCAAATCAGGAGAAAAAATGCACGGTTTGACCAAAAACATCTATGATCTGGCACACGGTGTGATCATGTCCGAAAATCCGGAATGCAAAATCCATCTGTGGCTTGCCGGCCATACCCATCGTTTTTTGCGGACAACACCAAACTCCCGGGAATACCGCAGACTCGATGCTTTGAAGATTTGTGAAGGTCATAAAGTGAAATTTACGGAACGTTATCCTTACACGATTCTACTGGGCGAATACGGCAGAAAAAACAATTCTTTCACCGGTATTACTGTTGATGTTCTCCCGGGGCAGCTCAAAGTTGACACTTTTCTGCCCGACGGCACTTTGCTTGACAGTTTTAAAATCAAATCCGACGGCTCGGTTGAAAACATTTTTTCACACGCCGGAGTCAAAATTTTTAACAGGAAAAAATAACAATGCTCAAAACGATCAAATTTCTGACTGTTTTTCTGATGACAGTCAATTTGTACGGGAAAACATCTCTTGATGACGGATTGATTTTTCATTTTGATTTTTCAAAATCTGCGGGCAAAAAGTCCGTCGCTGATTTGACGGGAAAGTTTAAATGTTTTTCTGATAAGCACATGTTTGCTCTTCAGGATAAAGGATTGAGAATTGCTCCAGAGGCAGATTTTTCAATCCCCATGCCCCGGAAAATGAACGGAAAAAAGATGAGTTTCAGTTTGTGGCTCGTCACCGACGGCAAAAAGAACAACGTGATTTTTTTCAAGGGACTTCACCCTTATACCATTGAATACGCTCTCATGCTTGACCGCAAACTCCCGATGTTCTGCTACAAAAACAAACCCGGCCAGGATTTCTGGAAGGGAGTGTATTGTGTCAAACACGCTTACACTCAAAAATCCTGGCTTATCCCCGGCGTTTCTCCTGAAATAAAACCTGATTTCTGGAATCATCTGGTTTATACTTTTGACCGGGGCAGTATCCGTATTTACATCAACGGCGTTTTATCCGTTCACTTGAAAAGCAAAGTTGAAGAATCTCTCAAAGTCAACACCTATCCCGGTCTGATCGGCGCAGATAAAGTTTACGGCGGCAAAGGCAATTACAGTACCGCTGATCTCCTGGTCAACGGTCTGCGCCTCTATGACCGCGTGCTTCAGGATTCTGAAGTAAAGGAGCTCTACAAAAAAGAACGTTCTTTCTACACTCAGAAAAAAGTTCCTCTCCGGGAATGTTTGGAGTATCTTGATCCGAGTGTCCGGGCCTTTGATCCGGAATACAAGGTGAAGCTTCCGATCACATCTGAATACGAAAAGAAACTCAAAACAAATCCGCCCGCAGTCAAGGCTGTTGCCAAAGTTGAACAAAAAATCCACAACGGCAAAGTCGGACTTTTTATCAATGACCGTCCCCAGTTTCCGCTGGTCGTCATTCCCGGAATCCCGACTTACATCAAGCCCGCGCAGCGCATGGGCTGTTATGCCGATTTTGCCGCCGCAGGTGTCAAACTGCAGAACAGCGGATATCTGAGCGTTCCCCGTTTCTGGGTCGGTAAAGATAAATACAATTACAGTTATCTTGATCAAATCCTGAAACAGCAGCTGACTGTTGTTCCTGATGCGAAGATCATGGTTTACATTTTTTCATCCGTTCCCGAATGGTATTACAAAGATTATCCGGAGGACCGCGAGAAATATTATGACAATACGGGCAAACTCCGCACCATCACCTACCGCGCACCGCTCACATCTGAAAATGCGCTGCGCGATCAGGTGAAAATGATCAAGGCAATGGTTGGATACATTGAAAAAAATTACGGTAAACATGTGTTCGGTTACCTTGTCGGCGGAGGCGGTGCCGCCGAATGGTACTGGCCCGCCCACTGGGAGGGTATCACCGGATACTCTCTTACCACGCAGAAAGCCTTCCGCAACTGGCTGAAAAAAACTTACCGCAGCAATGCCGCCTTGCAGAAAGCCTGGAAAAATACCAAAGTCACCTTTGACAATGCGGTTGTCCCCTCTCCCGCAGAGCGCAGAAAAGCCGATCTCCTGTGTTTCAAAGATCCGCAGAAAAACCGTCCGTCAATGGATTTGGACGAGTTTATGAACGATATGACTGTCCGCACAATCCTGACTCTCTGCAAAACTGTCAAAACGGCGGCAAACTTCAAAAAAATCGTTCTGACCTACAACGGATACTGTATGCTTTATCACGGAAAAGCCAACTCCAAAAACACTGCATTGAGACGTTTTTCAAAGATTATAGATTCTCCGTATATCGACGGTTTTGCGACCCCCATGGATTACGATCAGCGCCGCGCCGGAGAGCCGGGCTTGAACATCAATCCCTTTTACGCCTCAGCCAAACTGCGGAACAAGAGTATCTGGAAAGAGGACGATTTGAGGACCCACTTCCTCAAAAGCGGATTGGGACGTACTGCCGATTTGAAAGAAACGATTGAAGTTGTCCGTCACTGCTTTGCCTATTCTCTGGTAACAGGAGGCGGTTTCTGGTATTATTCTCTGAATCATCCGGCACTCTTTCATCACGAGGATATCATGCGTTCCATTGCTCAAATCAACGAACTTGGAAAAGACTCTCTGCAAAAAGATGTTTCCTCCATCGCAGAAGTTGCGTTCATCGTGGATGAAGAATCTTCAAAGTATCTTGCTTATACTTCAAACAACTACCTGATCCGTTCTGTCTGGGGCGCGTATCTTTCAGCGGCAAGAATGGGCGCACCGTTTGACACTTATCTGATCAGTGATCTGGCAAATCCGAAAATGCCCGATTACAAAATGTATATCTTTTTGAACAGTTATCACGCCGATAAGAAAACAGCAGAAATCATTGCCCGCAAAGTCCGCAGAAACAATGCCGTTTCCGTCTGGTGTTATGCGCCGGGATTCTTTTCAGAAAAAGGTACAGGTGTCTCCCGTATGAAAGAGTTGACAGGCATGGACTTTTCTGTTGAACTTTCCCGCAGCCGTTTGGGTTTTGATGTTAAAAGGAATCATAAAATCACCCGTTATTTCAAATCTGCAAATCCGGCAAATGTCGGTCCGCGTTTCATTCCGTCTGCGCCGGGACTTACCGTGCTGGGCAGTGCCGGAAACAAAGCGGCTCTGGCTGTCAAAGAATTTCCGCAGTGGCGTTCCGTCTATACGGCAATTCCGCTGAACAAAGAACTTTTAATGGGACTGTGTGACTATGCACAAGTTCATGTTTTCAGCCGCAGTTTTGATGTTTTCAACGCCAATAAGAGTTATTTTTTGCTCCACACCACAACTGCCGGAAAGAAAACTTTTAATCTCAAGGAAAAGTATAAAGTCAAAGAACTTTTCACCAACAAAAACTTCGGCGGAAAATCTGCTTCCTTTACAGATGATCTTCCTGCCAAAACCACAAGAATTTATCAGCTGACAAAATAAGGAATCTGCAAATGAAACTTCAATCAGGTATTTTACTGTTCGCTGCAAGTGTCATCTCTCTTTGCGGAGCGGAACTTGCTGTCAACTGGCAGGAATCCCTCAAAGTAACGCCGCCCGGCGCCGCTGTCGTCAAAGGCTGGAGACTCAACAATATCCGCAAAAGTCCAAAAATCGGTACCGGTGAAGTCATTGAAGAAAACGGTGTCAAGTATTTCAAAATCGAAACCACAGGATTGGACACAAATTTCCATACGACCCGCAATTTTCCGGCACAGGCGGGAGATACTCTTGAAATACAAGTAACGGCACAGGGGAGTGGACATCTGGTTGTCTCCTGCTGCTGTTATCAGGCGGATAAAAAGTTTTTTGTTCCTGCCAACAACAAAATCCAATACATCATTCCCAAAGGTGAAAAAAAGACCTGGACCATCCGCAAAAAACTTACCGATGGCAAAAAAGGCGAAAAACTGGGACTTATCACCCTTACGCTCGGTGCGGGCGGAAAAAGTTCTTTTGCCATTTATGATTACAAAGCAAAGATTGTCAAGAGCAAATGAATATATCAGAACTGCCTGCGGGAAAATTAACTGAACCTGAAGTTCTTCCGCATTTCCCGACCGTCTGGCAGGCGGTGTTGTGGCGGAATTGGGGGATGATTCCGCCTGAACGTCTTGCAAGGGTATTGAACAGTTCCGTTGAAGAACTGCGCCATGCCGCGCAACTTCTCGGACTTAATCCCGGACTTGAAGCCGATTTATCGTGGCTCAAACACGGGTATCTTACCATCATCCGCAACAACTGGCATCTTCTGCCTTATTCCCAGCTGCTGCAATTGCTTGATTGGACACCGGAACAGCTTTTCCGTTCCCTGATGGAAGAGGATTTCCTGTGGCTGAAACTCGGCAGAAACAAGCCCGATTGTCCAACTGTTCGTCTGACAGCTCTTTCGGAAAAAGAGTTATCTGAAACACAGCAAATTTCCGAACTTCTCAAACAGCATTTCCCCTCCGGAATACCCGGAAGAAAAGAAAAAGCTTTTGCTTTTTTGCATGAACTGCCTGAAGAAACGCCTGTTGTCTGCCGTGAAGATTTCACGTTCAACTTCATTGCACCCTACTCCGCAAGCTGCGGCGATATCTTCAATGAAGAAGACCCCCTGCCGGATGTTCTGCTTGAACGCTATGCCGCAATGGGAATCCAAGGTATCTGGATACATGCGGTATTGTACCATTTTGTCCCCATCCCCGGGGCTGAAAGTTACTCCGGCAACTGGCAGGATCGCAGACAGAAGTTGCGCGCTCTTGCTGAAAAGTGCCGAAAATACGGATTGAAAATTTATCTTTACCTCAATGAACCGCGTTCTTTGGATCTGCCCTTTTTTGATTTGAAGCCGGAATGGGCGGGACTGGAACTGCCTGAGTTGAATACCAGAACCATTTGCACCACCCGTTCTTCCGAACCGCTGCAATGGCTGGAACACGCCGTTCGTGAAGTGTGGAAAAGTGTGCCGTCTCTCGGCGGGGCATTTTGTATCACCATGTCCGAGAATCCGACAAACTGCCATTACCGCGCCCATTCCGCAGACTGTCCGTATTGCAAAAATGAGCATCCGGCACAGATTATTGCCGATGTTTTGAAAGCAATGGAACGTGGAATGCATTCGGTTTCTCCTGAAGCAAAACTGATTGCTTCCACCTGGAGCTGGCAACCGGTCAGCAGAATCGTTCCGGATATTCCCGCAGACACAGCATTTGCCGGAGAAATCATGTCCCGTCTGCCCCAATCGGTACATATTGCCGCCGTAAGTGAAAACTCCCTCGAACTGAATATCGGCGGTGTGAAACTGCGGCTGGGAGATTACTCCATTTCTCAGGTCGGTCCCAGTGAAAAAAGCAAAGCACTCTGGAAAAAAGCAAGGGAATGCGGTCTTCCTGTTGTCGCAAAAGTTCAGCTCAACAACTCCTGGGAACTGGCGGCAGTCCCCTATATTCCCGTGCCTTATTTAATTTTTGAACATTTGCAGAATTTGAAAAAAGAGGGCATCTCGGGACTCATGCTCAGCTGGACACACGGCGGTTATCCCGGCGGCAATCTGGAACTTTTGCGCGCAACGCCGGAAGAACTTGCAGCCAAACGTTTTTCTCCTGACAATGCGGAAAAAGTCTGCAACGTATGGCGGCAGTTCAGTGAGGCGTTCCGTCAATTCCCTTTCTGCAAGGATATGCTCTATGCGGGTCCTGCCAACCGGGGCCCCTCAAACCGCTTTTACAAGGAACCCACGCTCCGTCGTGCCACAATGCTGTATTTTCCCGTTGACGATCTGAAAACATGGCGCGGATATTATCCTGAAAACGTTTTTGAACAGCAGTTTTCCCTGCTCCTTGACGGATGGAAAGAGGGAATGAAGACGCTTGAAAAAATAGTTCCGCAAAGTTCAGAAGAAAAAGTTCATTTTCAGGAACTCCGGCAAATTGCCGAAGCCTCAACGTGTCACTTTGAAAGTGTCTTGCGTCAGATACGTTTTGTCCTTGCCCGTGAACGGCAGGATATTTCTGTAATGCGGGAACTTTTAACGGAGGAAATTGAGACGGTCAAAAAACTTCTCTCTCTTGTCAGTCAGGATTCCAGACTCGGGTTTGAAGCCAGCAACCACTATTTCTACTCTCTCAATGACCTGCTTGAAAAAATCATTTCCTGTTGTTTTATTCTGCAGGAACTCCCTGTTTCCTCCGCAGAAGAAAAATAATGCGGAACCATTTTCTGCGCTGCAAAAAACTGTTTTTTTACGGATTTTTGGTAAAAAAACGGTTTTTTTGCAAAATTTTGTGGAAAAAATCTTATCAGGTGTTATAATATACTGTTGGCAAATTGTCTCTTTATGAGAAAAAACATAAAAATCATTTTTTGGAGGTAAAAAATGCGCGCATTGTCCAAAGTCGCTCCCGAATGGTGGGATTACACAACCCTTGACAGATCCATCCTTGATGCAGCTGCCAAAATCACCATCAACGATCTCAAAAAACTTGAACGTCCCGGCTTCAAAATCAATATCTTTGATACCATCCAGGAATTCTACGCCGCTGAAGCTCTTGAATACATCAAATGCTGGCAGCAGGCCACCGCTTCCAACCCCGCCGGTATCTGCGGACCCATCGGTCCCACCGAACAGCTCCCCATCGTTGCCCAGATCGTCAACGATCTCAACATCAATCTGAAACACTGCCACTTCTGGGGCATGGATGAATGGCTCGTTGACGGCAAAGCCGCCGACATCAACTTCCCCCTCGGTTTCGCCAAGGCTGATATGGATCTTTGCTTCAACCGCATCCGTCCCGAACTGCGCATGCCCAAAGAAAACATGCACTTCCCGACCGAAAACCCCGCTGAATACACCGCCAGCTACGATCAGGCCCGCTGTATCATCATGCAGGGCGGTCAGGGCGAAATCAAGCACTGGGCTTTCAACGACCCCGTCCGTCGTGAAGGTGCCTACAAAGACAACCCGCCGACTCCCGAAGAATACCGCAAAAAAGGTACCCGTCAGGTTGACCTGCACCCGATCACTCTGATCCAGAATGCCCGTACCTCCGGCGGCGGTACTGTCCAGAACGTTCCCAACGGCGCCATCACCGTCGGTCCCGTTGAAACCTGGAAGGCTGAAAACGTCTCCATCTGGCATCCCGGTCACCATG
>JAZQYS010000052.1:0-7235 GCA_045633645.1 Victivallaceae bacterium
AGACGGGCGCCCCTATACCCTTCTCATAAATCTCATAATTCTCATAATTCTCATGCAAGCGTCACGCCGTGCGCGACACGCATACCCCTGCAGCCATCAAGTTGCCCCGCATACCCAAACGGTAACTTTTCGCCCGAGCCAAACCAAACAGCGGCACCGCAAACCCTCGGGGTATACCGAGACGCCCTCATCTTGTCCATTGGGTCCATCAGGTCTATCTGGTCCATAAGCAAGCGTCACGCCCCCGCGCTTTCGCAGACCGCCGTTGCCATCCGGGGATCCCCGTTGCAAAAAATGTTATTTCCACCTCTTGAATTTAACAGAAAAGTGTTGTATAGTTTACCGTTGCAGATTTAAAATTTTCAGGGAGAGAATATATGCGGTTCCTTTTTCTGTTAAGTTTATTGTGTCTTTGCGGCTGTGCTTCAAGTGAGCGTATGGCAAGACTTTCCGGCGGTGTTGTTCAGGAATATTCCGTCCCCGGTAAACATCGTTTGCGTTCAGAAAAATTTCAGAAAAAAACAACTTCTTTTTCAGGTCCTGCAAATCAGAAACGTTCAGGATTTGCGGAAAAATCCCTCGTTAATATCTGGCCGTTTTTCTTCCGTTCAGATGATTATTATTCAGCATTGTGGCCAATGTTTGACTACGACCCCTATGGAATGGCAGTACGCCCGTTTTTCAATAAAGAGGGAGATGATTACTCCATACTCTTTCCGCTTTCGGCATGGAATGTTGCCAATAAAGACGGTTGGGTGACTTTTTTGTATTGGGAAAAGAATAGAATCGGATTTTTCCCCCTGGCAGATGTTATGGTAAAAACGAACCGGGGCGCCGTGTACTGCACACCACTTTTTATTCGCAGCTGGTACAACAACCCTTCTCCAAACTGGTCCGCGCGTGAAAAAGAAAACAATTTCACCTCTTTTGCTCTTGTATATTTTCAGAAATCTCTTGAAGTTGATACTTCTCAATACAGTTATCTTTATCCCCATAATTCCAAATATCCGCAATACCTGAAAGAACTGCTTGCTTATAAACTCTATGGCACAAACACGCCCGTTCCGCGCGATGTAAAAGAGCTGAATGCGCTCAGAAAAAAGATTTTTTCAGATTGTCCTGTCATTGTCAACAGATATTACGGCTTTGTTCCGCTGTTTTTTGCCTGGGACCAAAAATATCACAAGGGATTTAATATTGCCGGGGCATTGCTGCATTACAGCAAAAAAGAAAACAAATCGGATATGGCAAGTTTGTTTCATTTGCTTTACTCTTATGTATACAGGAAAAACAGTTTTTTTTCTTATGTTTCGGCTCTGGAACAGGAACGCTGGATTATTCCACCGCTGCTGACTTACGGCGGATACAAGGATTATCCCGTGGATACTCCCCGCAGACGTGATGCGCTTGCTTTCAGGACTCTTGCGAACAACACCCGTGAACCCTTTTCCAAAAATCTGCCGGAAATGAAAAAACTCTACAAGAAACTCACCGGCAAAGACATGCCGCAGGTTATCTGCAGTTATCCGATTGTCCAAGCGTGGATAGACGATTTTGTTTCAACTGAAAAATGGCAAACTCAAAGAGAACGTTTCGGCGGATTTCTTCCCCTTTACTGCTTTTATTCAGGCAGAAAAAACTATTTCCGGACGATTCCCGCGCTGTTGACATTCAGCAATATCCAAAAAGACGGTTCATTTTTTCTGAGTATTCCGCTTTTGACGTACCGTAATTCCAACGCCCGTGAAAGTGTCACAACGACAGCATGGCGTTTGGGATATTACAATAAAATCCGCAAAACGGAGCGTATCGGACTGCCTGTCTTTGACCGCAACACCTATTGGACAAAGTCATATCAGCAGCACCACTTTGAAGATACCTATGCTCTTGCCGGACTCTTTTATCACGGACGCGACGGATTTTCCATTGCAAAAAAGGGACTTGATGTCAAAAAAATTGAAGATATCCGCAAGCAGGCATTTGAACTGAAATACCAGAACAAGTCTCTCCGCAATACTGAAAAAAATCTTGCCCGCCGGGTTGAACGCAATCAGAAATGGCAGGTCAAAAGCCGACTGGATGAATTGAAAAAGATGGTGGATTCCGAAGAAATCCGCATTGAAAAAGAAAAATTTGATAAACTTGAAAAAGAATTCAACAGCAAACTTACTCTCTGGAGTAAAAAAGCCGCAGAATTCGGCGTCCGTTTTGACCGCACAACGCTGGAAGAAAAGAATTTTAAAGCCCAACTTGAAAAATTTCTTGAACAGACCACAGATATCCGGTACAGCGAGGATTTCGGCAGCGGTATCTTTTTCCGCAAAGAGCTGGCTGAAAACCGGGATTACAAGTGGAATATCATTGCGGATCTTGCCTCCGGCAGTAAACAGGGAAAACGTGAAAAAACGCAAATTCTGCATTTTTTGTACCGAAGCAGCAAAGACGGGGAACGTGAAGAGAAAATCATCTTCCCCTTTATCACCATCCGCAAAAGCAAAGATCACAGCAGCAAGTCCTTTTTATGGAGATTGTGGGAAATACATGAAACGCCCTCAGGCAAAGGCGGCTATATTTTCTTCATCCCGTGGGGTAAATGAAAACTCCTTTTAATTTGCGGAAATGCTGTTTGGGTGTTATATTAATAACATGTCATTTTCAACAAAGCAAAGGAGATAAAAATGAATAAAAGTATTTTTTCACGATTGCAAAGAAAGGGTTTTACCCTGATTGAACTGTTGGTTGTTATCGCCATCATCGCTATTCTGGCGGCAATGCTCATGCCCGCTTTGCAGCAGGCGCGCAAGAAAGCGCAGGAGACCAACTGCAAGAACAATCTGAAACAAATCGGCACAATGTGGTCGCTTTATTGGAACGATTCCAAAGGCAAGTGTCCTGATAACTGGAAGGGCGAAACTTCCAAAACGCCGTACTGGCCTGCTGAAATCCTCAAAGATTACGGTCCGAACAACCGTGTCAATGACAAAACCAAAAAATTTGATACGCTTTTTATGTGTCCGGGAGAAGCTCTTACCAATTCCTGGTCCTATGCGATTGACTTCTGGTTTTTCCCGGTCAACACCTACCGTGTCAACAAGAAAGATGGTTATCCCACCGGCGTTTTAAACGCTTTCAGTTTGAAATATCCTTCTCTTCACATGGTTACAATGGATTGTGTCAAGGGCAGTATTACCCTCAACGCCTGGAACATGGCTTATGATCGTTACCGCCACGGACAGCAATCCGCCAATCAGCAATATATCGACGGACACGTTGACAACAAACCTCTCTCTTTCTGGCAATCAGTCAGTACCAATGTCGTGTATAAACGTTACTGGCAGTTCTACCAGCTGTAATTTAAGGTGAACTGCAATGAAAAAAGTGCTTTCTGTTTTTGCATTTCTTCTGCTCTTTTCCGTTTCTGCCCAAGATGTCAATCTGCTTAAAAACGGCGATTTTTCGCGTTACAAAGTCAACTGGGTAACTGACGGCAAGGTCAAAGAAGAGGGTAAATCCGGCGTATTGATTCTTACCGCCAAAAACAACCGGGCATTCAGCCGTCAGGTGATGGAAATCGATGGAAATAAAGATACTTTGCAGATAACGGCGGATATCTCTGCAGATAAACCGGTCCAGATTTATCTTGGATTGATTCCCGCTGATAAAAACTGGAAAGAATTTTATTTCCGCAATACCGGATGTGTTGCAGGCACTTTTACTGTTCTTGCGTCCCCCCTTGTCCGTAATACCAATAAAGTTGTGTTAAAAGGTATTGTGCCCTTTAAAAAATCAGCTTACATCGCCTTCAATGCCAAGGCTGATAACAGCGAACTGCCCAATTTTCAGCTGGAACGTATCAAATCAGTTTCAACTGAAAACGGAAACACAATCGTTACGCTTGCCAACAGAATCCGCCGCAGTTATCCTGCAGGAACAAGCGTCCGCTGTCATGTGGACGGACCGACGTATCTTTACAGTTCCGTTTTGCGCAAGGGTTTTCCCGGCAAAGTCAAGGCTTCCGGCGCTGTCGGAAAAGCGGCAAAGGTCAAGTTCCGTCCGGGAACTGCCGGTGTAAAAGTCTGTATTCTGCTGTTGCCGTTCAAAAACGCAAAAGATGTCAAGGCAGAAATCCGCAATGTCAGAGTCGTTAAAATCAACAAATAAAATTTTTTAAATCCATGAAACAGTTTCTTATATTCACCGCAGTTGTTTTTTCTGCCTTTACTCTTTGCGGCGCAACCATGCTTGCACCGGATTTGGGCGCAGGAAAACTGGATTACGTCCAACAGAACGGAAAAAAAGTCTATGCCGATTTGCGTGACGGCAAAGCGGTTTTCAAAAAAAGCGCACTGGAACTGAACGGTCAGGAACTTGCCTACGATACAGAAGGTGTGATCAACCTCAATAACGGAACGCTCTCTTTTGATATTGAACCGTTGAACTTTGACGGCAAAACCTGGAAACCCGGCGAAAACCGTCACATCACGCTTTTTGCTGTTGCCACGGATGCCGGATATACACAGCTTTGGATTTATCTTTATCCTCACAACAAAAGCATCGGTTTTTACAGTTGGGACAACAACCGTGCCACAGTTCAGGCACGCGGCAGTCTGTTGAAAGTTCCCGACGCCTTTGACCGCAATAAAAAGACCCGTGTCACGGCGACCTGGGATCCGCAGTTCATCCGTCTTTTCATCAACGGTGTTGAAGTTGCCAATGCCTCTTACGGACTTGGTTCCGACAGAGTTGCTTCTCAGGATATGCTCGTCCGTTTCATGCCCCGCAACTATCAGGGCAAAAAACTTCACAACTACCGCTGCCGCCTGAGCAATCTTTATCTGCTGGATACGACAAAGACTCCCGGCAGTATTCAGGCTGAGTTCACCGCAGGAAAGATGGATTCTTCCAAACTGCTTTCTCTTTCTGAACTGGTTGCGCCCAAACTTCTCAAAACTCCGGTTATTGACGGAAAGGTCTCAAAGGGTGAATGGGATGATGCGGCAATCGTTCCCCTCCAGAAACAGAACGCCAAAAGTCAGCTTGACAGTTCCATTGCCGCAACGGTAAAAGTCAAGCACGACTTCAAAAAACTTTACTGCCTCTTTGATGTGCCGGGAGAAAAGAAACCGCAGCTTTCCGCCCCTGCTGATACATTCGGTTCTGATGTTTACAGGGATTCTCTGGTTGAAGTCTATCTGCGCAAACGCAATTCTGCGCGCAATGACTACTATCAGTTTACTGTATCTCCCCGCAATGCTTATTCTGTTATGACTCCCGGCGCAAAAATCAAGAACATTCCTTTTGAACACAAAGCTTCTGTTCAGAAGAATAGCTATCAGATTGAAATCGCCATTCCGTTAAAAAATGTCAACATGCAGGACTTAAAGGAACTTGCGGTCAACTTCGGACTGCATTTGCCTGAAAATGAACAGCTTTCTCTGCTGGATCGCTGGATTGCCTGGAGTGGTATCAAAAGAGCCGCCTTTGCGCTTCAGTGCGGAAATCTCACTCTTTCCGACAGCAATACCGTCTCACGCCTTCTTCCGTTGGGCGGTATCAATTACGGTAAAGTTGAACTTTTCCACACATCAAACGTTCCGTCGTCAGCGGAGTTGACTTTGCGGAACGGCGTCGGAAAAGTCATGCTCAGCAAAAAATTTGCCGATGCCCGCAAACTTGCCGCAACTCTTCCCTTGAAGTGGATCGGCGGCGGATTCCTTGACTTCAAAGTGACCGATTCCAAGGGCAGGGTGTTGAACAGCACTTCGGGAAAAATGCTGATACAGGAGCCTTTTACCATAACTTACCGCACACTTCCCACCGCGAAAAAAATTGAGTTTGATATCGACGCCAACGGACTGGGCAAAAGCGCAGAAGGAAAACTTTTCTTTACAGGAATTTTGAAGGGCGGCAAAAAAGTTTTGAGTCAATGTAAAAGCAGACTTTCTTCCCTGCGTTCTGTTGCTGCGATGAAACTGCCCGAACTCCGTCCCGGGAAATACAAACTGCACCTTTCTCTTTCTGACGGCAAAAACAATTATGCCAAAATGCTGGACTTTGAGCGTCCTGATGACACTTTTATCAAAAAGGCAATGGGCAGAGAGCGCACCATTCCCGCCCCGTGGGGAAAGATGACTTTCAAGAACAATAAAATTCAGGGCAGCTACTTTTCTTACACCTTTGATAAAAACTCACCCTTTCCGGTTCTGGCGGAAAAGATGGGCAAAAAGATTCTCAATTCCGGCAGTCTTGAACTGGTTGTCAACGGCAAAAAACAGCAGTTTCTGCATAAAAATATCAAAATCGTTGAAAATGCGCCCGACCGCAGTGTTGTGACGGGTGAACTTCACTGCCAGACAGCACCTCTTAAAGTAGTCTATAAGAGAATTGCAAGTTATGACGGACTTTTAAAATATAACCTGACCCTGGTTCCTGCGCGTCCTGTCACTGTCAACCGCTTCACCTGGCAGGGAAAAATCGCTCCTGAGATGGCAAAATACGGTATCAATCCGGATGTATCTCCCTCGTTCCTCAAAGATTACAGTACACTTGATAAAGTTGTTCACAGGACATTCCCAGTTGCCTGGGTGACGGGACTTAAATACGGATTCACCCTGTTCAGCGACAACGACGCCAACTGGGTGGGAGATCCCCGTTATGCTCTTGTGATGGATAAAACGCCGGAACGGACACTTCTTACTGCTGAAATGATTGGAAAAAGCGTCACCGTCAAGCGTAATATCCCCTATGTTCTTGCGATGATGAGTACGCCCGGCAAGCCGCCCCGGAGCGACTGGCGCCAGGTTTACAGCCACGTTCCCGAAAAGCCCGGTACGGGTGGAACGTATTACCGGTCAATCGGCTGGGGACACGAAAGAATGATGTTCCGCTGGTACCGCTGGATTTGTCTTACGCACCTGTGGAATCCGTCTGCGGCGGCGAAGCGGGTGGCATATTTCAAGCAGCGCGGCGCGTTGTCCATTCCCTATTGCTGCGGTGCGTTGATGCCTGACAGCAATCCGATTTATAACTATTACGGACACGAATGGCGGCGCAGTTTTCAGGGCAGACTTCAGCCTGCCTGCGAACAGGGAACCGACCTTGACGGTGTGATGTTCAACGGCGGCATACCCATTTGCGCCAATAATACCGGTTTTGCCGATTACATGACATACTACACAGATCAGTATCTTAAAAAGTACGATCTTTACGGACTTTATCTTGACTTTGCCGGTGTT
>JAZQYS010000053.1:0-4301 GCA_045633645.1 Victivallaceae bacterium
TGGTCAGGCGAATAGCGAATTCGAGTCCGAGCTGAGCCAGACACTTGGCAACTTCACTGTTGATGTATCCGGCATGGGGCGTCGCACCCTGGATAACGACACCCAGAGCAAAAACGGCATCAAACTTTCCGGTTGCCAGCATTTTTTTGACGGCAAAGGGAATTTCATAAGAACCGGGAACGTAAGCGACGCTCACATCTGCGGCATCGCCGCCGTGGCGGACGATGGCATCCATCGCACCGGACAGCAGACGGCTCACAAAAAAGTCATTAAAACGGGCGCAAACGATACCGAATTTCAGTCCTTTGGCATCGAGCATACCCTCATAAACACAACCGACGTTTTTATCCAACATAATTAAAATTCCTTATGTTAAAGGCTTAACGCAATTCAACTTTAAGTTCATTTGCCAATGCATTGCGGAGTTTTTCCACAGCGGCGTTGACTTCTTCATCTTTGAGAGTTCTTTCGCTGTTGCGGAAGGTCAGGCTGAAAGCCATACTCTTCTGCTGCTTTGCTTTAAGAGCATCATCTTCAAAGATATCAAACAACTGGACGGATTCCAGATTCTGCAGTTTTTTGCGGCGGATGAAATCAATGATATCTCCGCAGGAAAGATCAGCAGAAGCGACAAACGCAATATCTCTTGACGTTGCCGGATACTGCGGCGCGGCTTTGTACTTGGCAACACCTCTTGAAGCAGCCTGCAAGATGGCGGCAACTTCAATCTGTGCGGCAAAGACAGGATAAACCGTTCTCCAGTTGGAGGTAAACTTCTTGTTCAACTCACCGAATGCACCGGCAGTCTTTCCTTCAAGAACGATGGCGCAGGCGTGACCGGCACGGAAACGGTCATCGTTTTCAAGCAAGGCAAAGCGGTAATTGGTGATGTTAAGAAGTTCAAACAAAGACTCCAAAGCACCTTTAAGATCATAGAAGTCATAGTTTTCTTTGAGTTCAGCAGAGAAACGCTCGGGGTGTCTGAGTCCGGTCAGAACAAAGGCAAGTTCGTTGCGTTCTTCGGGGAACTTCTGAGCGTTGGCGCAGAAACAGCGATCCAGTTCAAAGAGGGCAAGAGTTCTGTTGCCGCGGGCAATATTGCGCTCAACAGCTCCGAGCAGACCGCCCAGCAGACTGGGACGCATGACCGACATTTCAGGACTCAAAGGATTATCCAGTTTAACCAGATCATCTTCAGTGAAACGGCTGTCGCTCAAAAAGTTGGCAACGCTGCCGATACTGTAGTGAACACACTCATAAAATCCGAGTCCGGCTGCCAGATGACGGAGTTTCTGCAAGGGCATCCAGGCATCTTCTGACTGCGGATGACAGCATTTTCCGGCAACGGCGATTTCGGGAATCTTATCCAATCCGTCGATACGGGCAACTTCTTCCACAAGGTCAGCTTCACGGAGCAGATCGCGGCGGAACAGCGGCGCAGTCACCACACAGCCCTCTGAAGTCACATCAGAGACCCCAAGGTGCAGCGTGCGGAAAATTTCTTCAATACGCTCATTGGTCACACCGGAACCGATACGGGTGCGGATATTTTCAAATTTGCAGGGGATAACAGCTTCCTGAGGACGTCCGGTTTTGATATCCAGAGCCTTTCCTTCAAGTTTTCCTCCGGCAACTTCAAGAATCAACTGAACCGCACGGACAGAGGCAAGTTCAGCCATATCATAATCAACACCGCGCTCAAAACGGTAACTGGAATCACTGCTGATTCCCAACCGGCGGCTGGTCGCACGGATATTGGAGGGCTGGAAAACGGCACTTTCAAGCAGAATGGAAGTGGTTGTTTCAGTTACTCCTGAAAATTCTCCGCCCATTACACCGGCAAGAGCCATCGGCTTTTTGGCGTCGGCGATAACAAGGCAGTTCTCATCAAGTTCCAGTTCGCTGCCGTCAAGAGTAATGATTTTTTCTCCGGCAACGGCACGGCGGGCAACAACACGTCCTTCTTCCAGTTTATCAAGATCAAAGGCATGGAGGGGCTGTCCCAGTTCCATCAGCACAAAGTTGGTCACGTCCACGATATTGTTGATGGAGCGCAGTCCGACACTTTCCAGTCTTTCAACCAGCCAGGCGGGAGAGGGGCCGACTTTGACATCGCGGATAACTCTGCCGATATAACGGTAACAAAGATCAGAGGCTTCAACCGTCACCAGATCGGCACGGGGAGCATCATTGCTTTCAGTAATGGAAATTTCGGGCAGTTTTGCCTCAGTTCCCAGAAGACAGGAAACGTCACGGGCGATACCCCAGACAGAAAGCCAGTCCGGACGGTTCGGAGTAACTTCCAGTTCCATAAAAGTATCACCGGGATAAAGTTCCTCAAAGGGCGTTCCCGGAGCGATGGAGTCATCAAGAATCATCAGTCCGGAGTTGTCGCTGCCAAGACCGAGTTCCTCTTCACTGCACATCATGCCGTTGGATTCAACACCGCGCAGTTTGGATTTCTTGATTTTAAATTCGCCTTCGGGCGTGGAAAACACTGTTCCGATCTGAGCAAGCGGAACGATTTTACCGGCATCGCAGTTGGGGGCACCGCAAACAATCTGAATGGTTTCTTTTCCATTGAAAACCTGACAGACAGAGAGGTGATCCGAGTTGGGATGCACATCTCTTGACATGATTTTTGCGGCAACGACTCCGGCGGGAACGGTTGAAGTGGTTTCAACTTTTTCAACTTCAATACCAGCCATCGTCAACTTGTGACACAGCGTTGCATCATCACAATTGACGGCAACGTAATCAGACAACCATTTTTTTGAAATATTCATATTCTTTGCTCTCCTCTTTTTTATCAGAACTGCTTGAGGAAGCGGATATCGTTTTCATACAGCAGACGCAAATCAGGAATCCGGTGCTTGAGCATGGCAAGACGCTCAATACCGAGACCGAAAGCAAATCCTGACCAGACTTCGGGATCGTAGCCGACCGCTTTGAACACGGCGGGATCAACCATACCGGCACCGGCAATTTCAATCCAGCCGGAGTTTTTGCAGACGTTACATCCTTTTCCGCCGCAAACAACACAGCTGAAATCGTATTCAACGCTCGGTTCGGTAAAGGGGAAGAAGTGAGGACGCAGACGGATTTTTACATCAGGTCCGAACATCTCGCAGGCAAAACGCTGAAGAACGCTCTTCAAATCAGCCATTGAAACGTTTTTATCAACATAGAGACCTTCAATCTGGTGAAAGTTCATGCCGTGAGTGGCATCGGGGGTGTCGCGGCGGAACACACGTCCGGGAGCAACAATGCGCACCGGAGGCGTATGCGTTTCCATCACGCGAATCTGGACAGGAGATGTCTGGGAACGCAGAATTCTGCCGTCCGGAAAATAAAAGGTATCCTGCGGATCTCTTGACGGATGATCCATCGGAGTATTAAGTGCATCAAAGTTGTGGTAAATATCTTCAATTTCAGGACCGTCAACGGCGACAAATCCCATTCTGCGGAAGACTTCAGCACATTCATCTGCCATACGGCTGATGGGATGAATACGTCCGGCTGTGCTGCGGCGTCCGGGCAGAGACAGATCAATTGAATCCATCTTTTCACTTCCGGCAGAAAGACGTTTCTGAGCAACCTCAATAGCCTCTTGAATACGGGTTCTTCCGGTGTTGAACGCACCGCCTGTGGCTTTGCGCTGGTCTGCGGGAATTTCTCCCATTCTGCGTGAAAGCGCCGGAAACAAACCGTTTCTGCCAAGGTAATCAATACGGATGGCTTCGATTTCGGCTCCGGTCGCTGCGGCGGCGGCACGACTTTCTGCCGCTGCTACTGCGCGATCTATTTCTCCGATTATATCATTCATGTCAAACACCCTGTGTTAAATATACGGGGAACTTTTCTTCAAGTTCCGTTAAAACGACATCAAAAGTAACGGCAACACTGAATTTATCTTTACTTACCAAGAAAGCAACTCTGTTTTCCGGCACTTTTGAAGCCGCTTCAAAAAATTCTTACTGCATAAAACAACAACAGCTTGAAACCGGTGAAAAAGTCAACCAATTTCAAGCTGTTTGTCATTCTCCCCTGCCCGAAGGCTTTCTTGTACTTCAGACTGCTTTCACAGCAAAATACTTCTTCAGGCAGGGATGGGAGGCGAATTAAGCCTTGGTGACCTGTTCCACCAGCGCTTTGAACTGGGCGGGCTCACGGACAGCCATATCAGCAAGAACCTTGCGGTTCAGCTCGATATTGGCTTTCTTGAGACCATCCATAAAGCGGCTGTAATTCACATCCAGTGCGCGGCAGGCGGCATTGATACGAAGTCGGAGGCCAAGCGG
>JAZQYS010000054.1:0-5145 GCA_045633645.1 Victivallaceae bacterium
GATCAGTGTATGTTTGATTCTGCAATCAACATTTACGATACTTTTGTCGTCAACGTCAAATACCGCAATGGTGCATTGCTGAACTACTCCGCCAACTTCTCCACTCCGTATGAAGGATACCGTCTGGCAATCAACGGAACCCACGGACGGCTGGAAACCACAGGATTCAGCGGTGCTGTTGCTCCGTCTCTCCCCAATATCAACGACGGAGCCCAGTATATTGATTACTACCCGATCTTTGAAGGTCGTGAACGCATCCATGTACCCTTCTCTGCCGGCGGCCACGGCGGCGGTGATCCCCTGCTCGGCGAGGATATTTTCATCGGCGAAAATCCCGATCGTAAATATGATATTCTTGCAAAGAGCGTTGACGGACTCCGTGCCATTTCTATCGGCGATGCCGTTTTCAATTCGATCAAAAACGGCGGTATTCAGGATCTTACCGGATTTATCAAGTAAAACGCTTGAATACCAATACAGCAAACTGCCGGAGTGCATAAAACATCTCCGGCGGTTTCTTTAAATAAAAATCAGCTGCGACGGCTGTTCGGCAAAAACTTTTTACCATTTTTCCACAAACTCCCCAAAAAATGAATATTCCTGCTGAAAAATTAAAAGAACACATCCGTCTCGGTGTCCGCTGGATCACCGATGTCGCCACCGTCAAAGACAATACCCCCTGTGGCGAAAAAGGACGCTCCTTCAATTACACCCATTGGAACGGCGCTCTGCGCGGAGAGTATGAAGCCGCCACACGTACCTGGGATGTCTTCTGCCCCTATTGGCACACAGGACAAGCCGTAAAGGCCCTGGTTGCCGCTGCTGAAGTTCTTGAAGAACCTGCTCTTCTTGAAGACGCAAAGTATTGTGCGAACTTTCTGCTTGATAATCAGCTCTCTGACGGTGAAGACGCCGGACTCTATCCCGCCTTTGAAGACCGCTGCGATCTGGTCAACACCTCCGCCATCCTTGAAAGTATTGACGGCATGTTCCGGCTTTCTGAAGCCACAGGAGACAAACTCTATCAGGATTCTGCCTTGAAAGCCGTTGACTGGGTTGCCCGCAAAGCATGGCAGGACAATCTCGGAAAATTTTTTGACTACTATCAGATAACGGGAAAAACCTTCATTTTCGGTCTGTGGGGCGCACAAAACCGTCCGCTTCTGGATGATGCAATTTTTGTCAAGGCATGGAAACTTACCGGAAATGAACGCTATCTTGATATCGCCAAAGCCACCGCTGAAACGCTTATAAAAGAGGAATACCCTTCCGGCAACTGGATTAAAATCTGTCCCTGCAACCCCCAGACAGGTATCATCCATCCCCGCCACGCCTACTGGTGGGGACGCCCCATGCTGACCATGTACAAAGAGACAAACGATCAGCGTTTCCTCGGCGTTTTCTGCCGTTCGGTTGAATGGTATGACAAAGCTTTGCGCAGAGATGGCGGACTTATCCGTGATACCGGAGCGGATTTTAAAACCGCAAGTTTCGGACACGCCACCAGCGGCAGCGCCTGCGCCGCCTTGTGTTTCATGGACCGCGCGGAACTCGGCGAACGCGATTACTGGATCAAACGGGCTGAAACGGCTCTCAATTATTGTATCGGCATGCAGTTCACCAACGCTCAGGACCCCAATCTTCAGGGGGCTGTTCTTGAAAAAGTCTGCTTCCCGGACGGCACTGACCGTTCTCCGTATTATCTGCGTGATCTGGGCACGATCTTTTTCATCCAGGCAGCAGCGGAGTTTCTCAAGCGCGGCAAATGCCTTTAAAACAGCGGTGATTTTTTATGCGTATTGAAGAAAAAACATATCTTGAATTGATGGTTCCTTTTTATGATTTCGTCAAAAAGGAAACAAGAATTGTTGATGAAAAACGTTCCTATTACGGAACCGGTGAAGCCGGACACTGGGCAATCCAGAGCAACTTCAACGTTGCCGGGGCCCTGGCTGTTCTGGGAACAACACAAGAAGAGATTCCGCTTGATAAGCAGGAAATCCTCGACAGGGCTTTGAAATTTTTCCGTTATAATCTTGCCGCCCACAAAACCGGAGACGGCGTCACCTCATGCGGAAACAAGTGGGGCGGTTCCTGGATTTCAATTCTCGGTCTGGAACGCATGATTTCCGGACAGATGGCTTTTGAAAAATTCATGTCCGATGAAGACAGAGAAAATTTCCGCCGTCTGCGTCTGGATGAATCAGATTTTCTTCTTTCACACGAAGTTCTGGCAAGCATGTCTTCCACTGAAGGTAAAAACAAACCTGAGGCAAACTATTGGAACGGCAGTTTTCTCTACCGCACTTATCTGGATTATCCCGACGCGCCCAATCGTGAAGCATATCTTGAAAAAAGCTGCAGTTTTCTCCTCAATGCCATCTCTCACCCGCTGGATACGGCATCCACTCAGAAGTTCCTCGGCAAAGAACTGCGTCACTGGAATATCGGAACATTCAATTTCACAGCCAATTACTCCCTTGACCACCACGCCTATATGAATGTCGGATACAGTGTCGTTACACTCTCTCATGCGGCATATTTATATTTTCACTGCAAAGCAAGAGGAGCAGAGTTTCCGGATTTTGCCCGTCATCATGTCAACGACTTGTGGCAGGTCGTTAAAAACTTCATCTTCCCTGACGGCAGACTCATGCGTATCGGCGGAGACTCCCGGGCAAGGTACTGTTACTGCCAGATGTATCTGCTGCCGGTTCTGCTGATGATGCAGGATATGGGCGACTCTGAAGCATTGAATCTTGAAGCAGGTATGCTCAATATCATCAAACGCGAACAGCAGGATAACCCCGACGGTTCTTTCTTCGGCACCCGTCTGGAAAATATGAAAATCCAGAGCCGCTATTACTACACCCGTCTGGAATCAGATCCCTTTGCCGTGCTTGCTTTCGCATCAGATATCCGCCGCCGTTACGGTGCAAAAGATGTTCAAAAATCAGAAGCCCCCGCTCCCGCAGAATGGCAGGATGAATTTCACGGTGCCAATATCGTGCGGACAAAAGAAACCATCCGTTCTGCAGTCCGCCGCGGCGCGGAGGGTCCGGTGATTCTCAATCAGACACTTGATGACAGTTCTCTTGCCGAATGGTGCGGCAACGGTCACGCGCAGATTCTCGGCAGGGCCTCTGTCTGTCATGATCTGGAAAAATTCAATGAATCTATCCCCGGAGGATTCATCAACTCCGGCAAAACGCAAATCACCGAAATTTATCCTTTCGGTGAGGGTGAAAGCATCTACACCATCGCAGAAAGTTCCGCCGCCTGCGCTGCCCTTCCCGACGGTAAAAGCATGATTGTTCTGGAATATGCCCATGTCGTCAAAGAGCATTTCCTCTACTCCCTGCGCACGATCGGCTGGAAAGTTCCCAACGATATCCACAACGGCAAAAAAAGAACCTTCCATTACGGAAACGAAATCTGTGAACTTGCCTCTTACTCCGGAGCAGGAGTCCTTGACACCCGTTCCAAGCACGTCAATATTGAGGACAAAATATCCGTCGTCCTCGGATACGGTTCGGACAGTCTGAAAATCTACGCCCCTGAGCAGGCGATGGGCGTTATCAAAACCTGCCGTTTCATGACTTCTTTGTACGTCAATGAAATCTGCGGCTCAGTTGAAGATACCCCCGCCCGCCGCCGTATGCCCGGAGACGTCCTCGCAGATACCGGATATGCCGTCATTTCAGGCGTTTCTGCTGAGGAGGGAGTCAAGTATAAATTGACCCGTCTGGATTCCCCCGAAAACACCAGAGCCGTCGAATTGACGACTCCTGACAATAAAGTTTACCGCTTTATTGCCAACTTCGGCAGTACGCCCGTTTCATGGCTTGACAGTGTGATTTCTCCCGGAGAGTGCCGTCTGATTTAATTTCAATTTGAAAAAAACACTTCCGGGTGATATATTTAAAAATTGATTTGATTTTTCAACAAAATATCTCCCGGGAGTAAATTTTTCATGATGAGATACTTTCTCTGCTTTTGCGCAGCACTTCTGCTGCCAGTCATATCCGCTTCTGAATACGTCAACCTTGCCCGCGGCAAAAAAGTTCTTTATGCGGTGGAACCGGATAATCCCAAAGATACAGAAAACTCCAAATTGACCGACGGCAAATGGAATCTTCCTCCGGGCGTGCAGTCCAAAGCCGGATATAATGATTACTTTGATGAAAGTCAGAAAGACTATTCCGGCAGTCAAACCATGCATGCAAGTAAAACTGTCGGCTGGCACTGGAAAGGCAGCGGAGATATCATCCACGGTATTCCGCTGGTAATCGATCTGGGCAAAGCAGAAGTCATCAAAGAAATCAGAGTCCGTGCCGCCTCGTTCACCCGGGCAATGTACCGTTTTTCTTTGCCGCGCGAATTTATTTTCACCGCCAGTCTTGACGGAAAGGATTTTTACCGCATATCCTCATCCGTTAAAGTAACGGCAAACGGCATCAAAAATATCCCTCCGCAGGCAGTTCAGCTCAAGGTATACGAAAACCGCAACCGCTGGATCACCGTCAAGGCCAATGCCGGAAATATCAACGCCCGTTACATCGGTTTGATCGTCAAAGCCGAAGGGTTCATGTATTATCTGGATGAACTTGAAATTCTGCAGGGAAAAAAGAACGATTCCGCCGCTCAGAAAAAACTTTACACACCTGAAAACCGTGAAATTTTCACCATCGGACACGGCTTATCTCCCCGTGATGCCGTTGTGCTGCGTCCGATGACAGACAAGCTTTATGTTCCGGCTGACGGCGTTTTCGCGCCTGCAAAACTCTTTTTCAGGGATTTGCGGAAAGCGCAGACGGTCAACGGCAAAAAGGTCCGTTTGAACAAAAAATACTGTTTCAATATCTCCCTGCCCGAGAATGTGGAACTTCACACCGGAAGCAAACTCTTTAACGAACAAATCCAATTCACCCTGATCCGCAAAAACGGCAGAAACAATTATTATCTGTACGATAAAAAAGTTCCTAAAAAAATGGAATGGAAAAGCAGTTTCGGCAAACTGCGCACCGATAAAGCATTGAATTTTCTCTTCTTCTACACCACCGGACCGGTCAAACCGGGCAGTACCGCCAATTTCTCTGTCCGTATCGGACACGAAAAATTCACTCAGGTAACGGTTCCTGTTGA
>JAZQYS010000055.1:0-2706 GCA_045633645.1 Victivallaceae bacterium
CACACCGGGCAGTCTCAAAAAGAAACTGCCCGGCAAGAGAAATCGTTGTCCTCCGGATCTTGATATTGATAATGCCTGCAGTATGTTTTGCAGTTAAAATTTAAAGGTTAAGGATTTAACCATCAAATATCAATCCTCAAAACTTAAAACTTTTTTCCGGACAACGGTTTCTCCCCGGGAGAACGGCTCCCCGGACTCCCGGGCTCTTTTTCATTACGCGCTGTTCCCGACAAGGGTAGATGGTTCTTGGGGAAGGGGAAAACTTCTTTTCACGAGAAAAGAGTTTTTCCCCTTCCCCAAACCCCAACCCTTTTCAAGAAAAGCGAGGTATTTTTAAAGTGAGGACAGTACCCTATCGGCAATATCTTCCCATATAGGGAACAGAACCTTAAAAAAAAAGCAAAATCAATTTATACAAAGGTGAAAAAATGGAATTTGTAAAGAACGACGGACTGCCGATCCATATCAAAAGCTGGTGCCGCGAAATTGAAGAAGCGGCAATGGCTCAAGCAGAAAATCTCGCCCGTCATCCGGCTCTGCGTTACCATGTGGCTCTCATGCCCGACTGTCATTGCGGAATCGGTATGCCCATCGGCGGTGTCATTGCGGCAAAAGACGCCGTCATCCCCGCTGCCGTCGGCGTGGATATCGGCTGCGGAATGATCGCCGTTGAAACCGACATCCCCGCTGAAAAACTTGAAGATATGCGTTTCAGACGCGCTATCCACACCCGCATCAAGGAACTTATCCCAACAGGCGAAGGAAAATATCATAAGGAGTCTCAGGACTGGGAAGGTTTTGAAGCATATCTGGATTCTCCGGCAGCAGATCCGCAATTTGTCACATCTCTTGATCGGCACAACCTCGGAACCCTGGGCGGCGGAAACCATTTCATCGAAATCCAGAAGAGTGACAGCGGATTTGTCTGGATTATGATCCATTCCGGCAGCCGCAATCTCGGCAAACGTATTGAAGAAGTGTATCAGGAAAAAGCAATGCAGTTGTGCGAACGTTTCTACGCTCCCCTGCCCTGTCGCGATCTGGCATTCCTGCCGATTCAGGATGAGGCCGGACACAACTATTTCAGAGATATGAATTTTGCCCTGAAGTACGCTTTTGAAAACCGTCAACGCATGATGGCAAAATGCAGAGAGGTGATTACAGAGTTTATTCCCGAAGTCAATTTTCTGCGTGAAATAAACATCCATCACAACTACGCCGCCTTTGAAGAACACTTCGGCGAAACCCTGTGCATTCACCGCAAGGGTGCCACCAGCGCAAAACTTGATGAAACGGGCATCATCCCCGGTTCAATGGGAACAGCAAGTTACATTGTGCGCGGGCTGGGAAATCCGGCAAGTTTCACAAGCTGCTCTCACGGTGCAGGACGCCGCATGAGCAGAACTGTTGCCTGCAACACTCTGACCGCCTCAGAGTGCGACGAAGCAATGAAGGGCATTGTCTGCGACCGTTGGCATCCGGTAACCCGTTACGGAAAAGGCAAGAAGATTCTGGACCTTTCTGAAGCACCGCAGGCATACAAAGATATTGAAGATGTGATTGCTTCCGAAAGCGACCTGGTTGAAGTTCAAGTCCGCCTGACTCCTCTGGCAGTCATCAAAGGCTGAACTTCTTTCCTCTGAAATCAAAAGGGCGCAGTTTGAGTTTTCAAACTGCGCCCGGATTTTTTTTCAGGATTTACTGTTTGTCAGTATCCTTTTTGCTCTCATCGAGTTTGGCGAATTCAGCCTTGTCAGAGAGAGCAACGTGTCCGTCAACCATACCGTTGTCAAGCGGGTTGGCAACGCGGTCTTTCAGGGCGCGGTACAGCAGAACCAGGTCACGAGAACTTCCGGCGGTGAACCAGATGCAGGTGAGCGTTGCAGCAATTCCCGGAATAATCAGCTGGGTAATCAGGAAGTAGTGTCCCCACCATTCCAGCGGCCACGGACTGAAAACGTTCCAGACAGCAACAAGCACAAACGCAATAGCGAATTTGTAGATAAAGGAATAGGTGAACACAGATCTTGCAATGATACGGTCGCTCTTGGAGTATTCAGGTGTAATACCGATCAATTTGCTGAAGACGTTCTTGAAACTCCATTCCATGTGAATTTTCTTTTCACCTTCGATGGCATACTTGCCGCGGTGCAGCATTCTGTCCAGATTAAAGGGTTCTTTGTAGGTCAGCAGAGAAACCACAATATAGAGAACCAGAGAAGTGAACATTGCAATAAAATACACTTCATAGGAGTTGATCGGGAACTTCATGCGATTCATCTCCCAGACAACATAGGGATTGAGCGGCTTGGAAACTGTAGAAAGGAAACCGCCGACAACATCAACCCAGCCGTTGGATTCAAGGAAGGGATAAATGTGGGTCGCCCAGGTGCGCTGGAAGACGATTCCGCTCATATTGATCAGCATACCGGCAACCAGAGAAGCCCAGGCACCGGCGGCAGTTCCGAAACGGCTGTAGAAACCGAAGACGATCATCGGTCCGCAACCGCCCATCCACATACCGTACATGATACTCACGAACATATTGATATAGTCGATCTGCGCCATGAAGTATGAACCGAAGAAGAAGAACACACCGACACCGATGGAAATCCAGCGGATCAGAGCAACGTGACGCTCAGGCGTAAGAGTTTCATTCTTGAAGAAGGGAACAATACAATCCTGAACCAGCGTGGCACTGGCACT
>JAZQYS010000056.1:0-4157 GCA_045633645.1 Victivallaceae bacterium
CACCTGGTGCTTAACGGCGCAAAACTCATCGGAACCAATCCCGATCTTACCGGACCCACGGAACGCGGAATCGTTCCCGCCACCGGCGCACTGATTGCGCCGATTGAACTTGCCACCGGAAAGAATGCCTATTTTATCGGCAAGCCCAATCCCTTTATGATGCGCCGCGCGGTCAAATATCTCAACGCCATGTCAAGAGAAACAGTCATCATCGGCGACAGAATGGATACGGATATCATCGCAGGCGTTGAGGCTGAAGTGGATACCGTCCTCGTCCTTTCCGGCGTCACTTCTCCGGAAGATATCGGCCGCTTTGCCTACACGCCCGGGTATGTTATGTCAGGATTGGCTGAACTGGTTGAAAAACTTTCGTAAAAGCAGAATATTTTTTGAGTAGAGACAATATAAAAAGATAAATCTCCCTTAAAACAAAAAGAAAGGATAAAAAATGAAATTTTCTTTATTGCTGTTGGCAGTTCTGATTGGAATTGCTCCTGTTATGGCAGCTGAAACTCCTGCGCCGCAGAAAACTCAAAAGGTCAAAACGGCTAAGAAGAAGAAAAAAGCCGCGCCGAAACTGACTCTTGAACAGCAGATCAAAGTTGCGACTACGCCGGTTCAACACAAGAAGCGTCATATGAAACGTCATGCGGAAAAAAAGGAATTTGCTGCAAAAAACAAAGATAAAATCAAAATTTTGATGTTGGGAGATTCCATCACGCACCAGTGGGAATACAAACCTGCCGCTGCCGCTCAGAAAAAATATATTGCGCCTTACAATGTTCTCAATCTCGGCTGCGGCGGAGACCGTACCCAGCACACGATTTGGATTATTGAAAAAAGCGGAATTCTTGATTTGATCAATCCCAAACTTGTGACTGTCATGATCGGCACCAACAACCGTGGCGATTACAGAGCGACTGTTGCCGGAGTAAAGAGAATTCTTGACGGTGTTCAGAAACGTTATCCCGAAGCGCAAATCCTGCTTTATGCAATTTTTCCGCGCGGTAAGGATAAGGCGGATAAGAGACGTATTGAAAACGAAAAAGTCAACGAACAAATCGTCAAATTCTGCGATGGCAAAAAGATTGTCTGGGTTGACATCCGCAAAAACTTCCTGACGCCCGAAGGCGTGCTTGAAAAGAGCATGATGCCTGATCTGCTTCATCCCAGAACTTCAAAAGCCTACTCCATCTGGGGAGAATCTTTGAAACCCTATTTTGAAAAATACGGCAAATAATCCTCTGTTTTCAAAAAATGCACCCGAAAGGTTATGTCCAACTTTTCGGGTGCATTTTATTTTTTGGGGAGGTTGGTTATTCTGCTGAAAGGAATTTATTTCCTTTTCCGAATACTTTGAGCAGAACGATCAGCGAATAACACGCCGAGCGCGCGCAGACGTGACCGTCATTGTACTCTCTTATGCCGCCGTGACGGAGAGGATTATCAGGTTCTTCCACCTGACGGCTGAAAAGGTTTTCAAGCAGTTTGCCGACAGCGCCCTGCGGGAGCTTGAAGTTTTCAAGCAGTCCGTCTGTTTCAAAGAGGATATTGAGAATAACGGGGTTGGCGGCGCAGTAGGTTTCAAAGGAACCGTCCTCCTGCTGTTTTCCGAAAGCAGCGGTGAGGAATTTTTCAATGGCGGCAAGATATTTTTTATCCTGGGTTCTGCGGTAAACACCCAGCAGACCGAGGGTGCCGAGGTCGTCATTGCCGCGGTGGAGTCCGCCCTGAGGATCGTCGGGACGGACTTTGCCCGTACTGGCAAGCGTTGTACGGAAGAAACCGTCCTCCTGCTGGATTTCATTGATGAAACGGTCGGCAATATTGATGTAAAAATTTCCTGCATGTTCATCATTGCCTGTAGTTTTTGCCAGCTGATAAAAGAAGTTGAGACTTCCGCCGTGGAAACAGCCGTGCAGTTCGTTGTGGAGCGTGATTGCGCCGTTTTCAGCAAAGGCCGGATCAAACTGTCTGCCCCACAAAGGCCAGCCGTATTCATCCATGCCGCGACGCTGAAACCAGTCATACCAGAGCAGGGCACGGTCAAGATATTCCTGTTCGTTGGTTTCTCGGTAAAGTTCCACCATGCCCCAGGCGGCGGAAAGGGCGTCGCGGGTGTAGCACCAGGGCGTCTGGGCGGAATACTCTCTGAAAGCACCGTAATCCTCTTTATGGAACGGGTCAAAAATCTGAAGTGTTTTCAGATATCTTGCCATGCGTAAAGCGGCATTGCGGTACTTTTCGTCTCCGGTTTCCTTGTGCATACCCAACAGTCCCATGATGCAGAAAGACAAACTCCAGTTTGGGGCATAATAGGGGGTGTTATCCACATCGACATCAAAGTAGTAGCTTCCTGTTTCGGGAACAGCCTGATGTTCGGGCCGCTGACAGGCGAGAATCCAGCCTGCAATTTTCTGACAGAAGTCGAGGGCTTTTTCTCTGTACGGGGTGAGGTCTTCACCGTGAATGATGATTTTGTTATTCATTTTTTTTACTTTTCTCTGCGCCAGTGGCAGGGGTGGAGCAGCAGTGAAACTCTGTCGCCGGGCTTGCATGCCTTGAGGCGTTCCAAAAGACCTGCTGCATCGTATTTTGAAATATCACTTAAACGGACGTTGCATTTGAGGCGGTAACCCTCATAATCAAATCCGAAATCTTTGACGGAACGTGTGCCGTAGGAGTAAACTTTTCCTTTGTGCGTATATTCTCCGGTTTTGCCGAAGTCCGAAAAAATCCAGGTGTTGTTGAGTCCCCAGGCATTGATCACGCCGCCGTGACAGACTGTTCCAGTGACAGGAATGCCGATCGACTTGTAGTATTCAAGTTCAGCCGCCTGGAATTTAACGGGATCAATGCCGTTGGTAAGCTGCATGGAAAACAGGTCATTGTGAACACCGATTTCATGTCCGAGCGCATAGATTTCTTTATAAATCTCATCCATTGCGGCATAGCGTTCAACGGCACCGGGACGTTTTCTGCCGTAGTAACGTCCTGAGTGCAGCACATAATAAGAGCCGCGCAGATTGCGTTTCTTTTCTTCTTTTGCCATTTTCAAGCCGTGAAACGGCGCATTATCCATGTCATGGCGGAAGTAGATGACAACTTTACCAGGAGCCTGAGTCTTATGAAAGTCTTCTCCCGCTATACACAGATAACGGTCTTTGGCAAGTTCATCAATAAGAGCAATATAATCACTCCACTGAAATTTGCTGCGGTAGCGTGCAAGAAATTTTGAAGTTGCCTTTTCAATTTTTGCCAGCGGTTCTTTTTTGTCAACGACGAAACCGCCGGTTTTCTCGCTTCCCATGACAGGGAAAAGAAAAAGCAGTCCCGAACAGCGCAGAAGGGATTTTAACATTTTGATTGATATTCCTCTGTAAAAAATAAGGGCGTTTTCTGCAGGAGCGCATAAACAAGGTCTCCTGCTTTTTTTGCATCAAGCAAATAAACTTTGGCATCGCCGAACTTTCCTTCGGAAAGGGCGTTGTTTTCTCTGAAAAGCACTTCCATCAACCCGTACCATTGGGAGTGGTGTCCGACATGGCGGCGCATGGGGCGGGGAATACGGCGGAGATTGGCAGTTTCAATCACCAGCTGCTGCGGCGTTTCCGTCAGCATACCGGGAACAGGCAGCCATTCTTCGACACCGTGCAGAAAGGTGTTGCTGTAAAGTGTTGCACCGATAAAGAGTATGACGGCATTGCGGTCATAGAGTTTTCCCCAGGGGGAGTTGCGGTGGGCGGGGGAGTCAAAGTTTTCATGTCCTGAAACAAACTCTTCAGCCTCTCTTCCTGCCGCCGCAACGGAGTGTGTGGGGTGAAGTGAACGGTATACCCCCGCTCTTTTCCGGAAAAGTTCAGGCAGAATCCCTGTACAGGCCGGGGTGTCTGTTTCCGAAAAGACGGGGTGTTCAGCATTGACTGAATTATAGGTGAGCGTCGGAAAAACCAGAAGTCCCGGCGCAAAGTATTCCATCAACGCATCAAGAACGCCGTCGGCTCTGTTTTCAACTTCACCGATGGCACGCATGGAGGAGTGAACAAGAACAGTTTGTTCCGGTTTCAGCCCCATGCGTGCCAAATCTGCTTTTAAAGTCTCTTTGGTGTGCATTTTTACTTTGTTTCAAGCAGGAATACCCGATCCAGCAGAACTCT
>JAZQYS010000057.1:0-1363 GCA_045633645.1 Victivallaceae bacterium
TATGAGGCTTGGAACGCTCATTTTCCAGATTTTCAACAAAGGTGTCGCACTGTCCGAAAAGGACATATTCTGCATTGGGTTTATGTGCTTTTCTGCCCCAGGGACCGGTGAATTTGCCATCGCTTTCATAGTATTTGACAAAACAGTCAACCAGGAGTTTGGCAAATTCGGGATTGGTGATATCAAAGAAGTTGCCGATGTGGGTTGCGGGGTTGTAATAACGGTGACCGAACTTGTCTTTGAAGAAAATCAGGTCGATTTTGTCCGGAAAGGTCTTTGCCATGCCCTGCGGATCGGGACTGTGTCCGCTCTGGTAGCGCGTGGCAATCGCCATGCGGTAGGAGTGTTCCTGCTGACGGTAGTTGTTTTTGACGCCCTTCCACGGGAATTTGCGCTTGAACTGCCCGTCCACCGCCCAGTTGAAACGGTCTTTGAAATACGGCGCATCGCTGTAACGGCAGCTTTCAACGGTAAGATTTTTAATAACAGGCGCATAAACGCCGATTCCGGGATAATAATAACGCATACCGAGAAAACGTTCACAGAAATCAAAAGCGCCGTTGGCAGTTCCGTTGAAACGGTAACGGTACCAGTCCAGCTTGTGATAAAAGTCTTTGATGAGAGAGCCGTCAAAACCGCAGATGACAATCCCCTTGTCAAAAGTGGCAAGAGTGTATCCCTCTTTGGGCATTTTCAGCGGATCAAGTTTCAGCAGAGCGGCGTATGGGGTCTTACCGACGGCAATGACATATTTGAAGTCGGCAATTTTTTTATCTTTTGGAGGAACAATCAGCGGCTTTTGTCCTGTTGTACGTTCAAAGGCATCGGCAATCGTGTAAGCGGCAATGCGGGCGGATTTGCGCGTTTTAAGCATTTTAGCGGGTTCAGACTTTTCATCGTAGACGATAACAAAGTTAAGTTTGCCGTTTTCAACGAGTTTGAGAGGAGCGTGAGGAGCATTTTTCTCCCATTTAACGGGAAAAAGAGCCTTGCTTTTCAAATTTTCAGCACAGAGAGAAACGGCACAGATTGCCGCAGAGAACAGGAGGAGGAACCTTTTCATTTTTTGACACACTCTTTCTGTAATTTATCAAGAAAAACATTTGCTTCCTGATACTGTTTGCATAACAATTTATCCAACAGTTTGACGGCATCGGTGCGTTTTCCGGCAAGCAGAAGCAGACGCGCCTTTTCACGGACGTCAAAAAATTCAGAGATAAATTTATTTTCAAGTTTTTCAAATTCGGCAAGTTTTGTATGGTCAAGCGGCAGTTTTTCAGCCAATGCCAGGGCTTTTCTGCCCCAGGTACCGTCGGTCAGGGATTCAGGAACGGCAGCAACTCCCATGGGAACCGGCAGAAAG
>JAZQYS010000058.1:0-9758 GCA_045633645.1 Victivallaceae bacterium
AAAACTTTTTTTCCCGTGAAAAAAAGTTGTCTTTTTCCCTCGCATCACGCCCCTTTACTCTCATAGAACTGCTGGTTGTGATTGCAATTATAGCAATACTTGCGGCGATGTTGATGCCTGCTTTGCAGCAGGCAAGAGAAAGGGCAAAAGGTATCAACTGTCAGAGCAATTTGAAACAAATCGGCAGTTTATTCATGTTTTACCGTGAAAATTTCAAAGGGCATATCATGCCGGGCAGCGATTTGTGGTCCACACAGCAGGGCAAGTTATTGCGCTGGGCGGACTTCCTCACAGAAATGATCGGACAGAAAAAAATTGAGGGGTACAGTCACGGCGCTTTCTTCCGTTGTCCGTCAGAACCGATGAAAACGGATAAAGCCTGGTATTACGGAAGTTACCGTATCAACGGCTATCTCAACGGCGTTGTCCACAATAAGCAAAGCCAGGAAAAATGCAAGAATGTGGGTATCGTTTCTGCAAAAGACACTCATGTACGCCGTCCTGCGTATTCGGTGGAGGGCATGGATGGCGGCGGAAACGATACCGGATATGTGCAGTACAAAGAAAATATGAGTTTCCGCCACAATCAGAACGTCAATGTGGTGTTTTTTGACGGACATGTTGATGATTTGAGCGATCCGGAATTTTTCGGACATGAAAAGTGGTATGGCCGCTTGCGCAACGGATTTGATTTCGGCTGTAAATATTGTTGTATAAACTGAAAGTGGGAAAGGACTTTTTCTGATGTTGAAAAAAATTATTCTTTTATTTGCCGGTGTGTTTTTTCTGCCGGTGTTTTGTGCGGAAAAATATGCGCATCCGGCATTGAATCCTGTGACATTTCACAAGGCTCCGGCAGGGAAGAGTCTGCCGCTGATTGTCAACGGAAAAATCAACTTTGCCATCGTCTGCGATTTGAGTGCGGAACAGGGGGAGGCTGCCGAAAAGAACTTCGTCAGAAAATACCGCCGTTCCGTCACGCTGGGATTGGAGGGACTGCAGCACGCGTTGAAGTCCACGACAGGCAGAAAAGCGGTGGTCCTCAAGCCGGATTCTCCTGAAATAAAAAAATACAAATATCTGATTGTTCTGGGAGACAATGCGCTTTCACGCAAACTGGGATTTGATGTCAAAAAACTTTCTCCGGAAGAATTCCGGGTGTTTACTTTTGATAAAGGCGTTGTGATTGCCGGTTTTGACGGCTCAACACAAAAAAGTTATAACAAATGGGATGCCGCCCGTTACCGTATCAACGGAACTTCTCACGGTGTTTATGATTTCAATGAGCGTTTTCTGGGTATGCGTTACTATTACCCCAAGATGGGTATTTATGCGCCCAAGGTGAAAAACCTTGTGATTGACCCCGTAAGTTACAGCGACAAACCGCAGATCAAATATCACTTCTCCTATGCGCTTACAAGCAGAAAAGTTCCGGGAAAAGCGCAGCTTTCGGATTTTTCCCCCGCCTGGAGAAATGGTACATCCAGCCGTTACATCAGCAGTCATACGCCGCGTCCGCGTCCGCTTGCTGCGGCTTATCCCGATAAAATCAATATGTTCTTTTTCCGCAACCGTGCGGGACATCTTTTTTACAATCCCCATGCGCATATCGGCAACTTCTTTGATATCACCAATCCGGAATTTTCGGACTTTTTTGTAAATGAACTTGCGGTGAAATTCTATGCCGGAGATAAAAAAATGCCCGCTATCTGGGGCAGCGCAACGCCCAACAGCGAATATATCCCCTTCGGACAGGCTGATACCTATGTCGGTGATTTGTATAATGAACGCAGCAAAAATCTTCTGCCGGAATCCACCCGTACCCTGCGCCACGGCAGTCAGAGCGATCTTTATGCCCATTTCAATATTGAACTTGCCAAAAAGATCAAACAGCGTTTCCCCGGAAAAAATCTGGCAACTTCTGTTTATTCAGCACGGACTCTGCCGCCTGTCGGCAAATTCAACTGGCCTGATAATCTGCATTTGAAACTCTGTATGGGATGTCCTGTCATGGCGAAAAACGCCCCTTTCCGCAAAGCGTGGAAAAAAGTTGCTTCCGATTGGCACAAAATTACCGGACGTCCTGTCGGCGGATACAGTTACGGCGTTCCCGTCTATGCCATCACGCACGCTCTTGAAGGCAGATATATGAAGGACTTTATTGAACTTCTGGGCGATGATCTCTGGAAAGAGCATCTCTTTTTTGATGCCGGAGGACACAATAATCAATATTACTACTCCTATTATCAGGCATACCGTGCCATCTGGAACAAAGACTTCAACGTGACTGCCGCCATTGATGAACACTGGGAGCTGCTTTACGGTAAAGCTGCGGGAAAACTTCTCAAGGAATTTTACGATCTTCTGATCGACCGTTGGGAAAAACGTCTGGTTCCCTCCATTACCAATGTTTCTCTTGATTACTCCATCCGCGGCAGCGTTACGCCCAAAGAACTTTACAAAGCTTACGATTTAAATACCATCAACAAACTCTCTTCTCTGCTTGAAAAGGCGAAAAAAGCGGTCAAAAAAGGCAGTATCGAAGAAAAACGTTTGCTGTACTTTGCCGGTCCCTGGAAGAATCAGTTTGATACGGCAAGAGCTTATCATACGACTTCCATCCCGATTTATAAAATCAAGCTTCTTGAAAAAGGAGAAATAATCACCCTTGACGGCAGCGGCGATGATCCGGCATGGAAACGTGCGCCTTTTATGAAAATGTCCGACAGCAGCGGCATAAAGAGAGTCTACAAAGAAAATCCACGTGCCAAGATGATGTGGGATAAAAAAGGTATTTATCTTTTCTTTATCGCCGACGGCAGAGCCATGGATAATCCCGGTGAAATCTGGAAGAAATCCGACGCGTTGGAGTATTTCCTCTCTCCGGGACTTAAAAAGACGGTCTTTTATCAGATTGCGTTCAATCCCACCGGCAAAATTTATCAGGGCATGAAAGACCTGATTGACGGTGTCAGCGGTTCTCTTGCCGTTAAGGGAATGATCATCAAATCCGTCAATACTGATAAAAACTGGCAGGCTGAAGTCTTTATTCCCTTTGCCGGAATAAAAGCAAAGACTCCCAATCCTTATGAAGTCTGGTTCGGCAATGTGGTTTACGCCCAACGCCGTACCGAGTCCAGTTCGAATAACATTGCAGCCTCTTTTGCCTTTACCATGCGCAACACCCACAACGTTGACCTCTGGGGGCAGTTTAAGTTTATGGGTATCGGAGATTGAAAATGAAAAAAATTCTTTTACTTCTTTTGTTTGTACTTGTTTCCTCTTCCGGAGCCGCAGAATGCCGCAAACATTTTCAGGCTTATGTCGGCGCAACAGAAAAAGGAGAACCGTTCTTTTTTGAGAATAAACTCAATAATTACGTTATCACTTTCCGCTACACTAATCCTTCTCCGACACAGCCGCCCTTTGTTCTGGCGGGAATGCCCGCTCCGGTCAATCTCAACGGATTTTCACGGTACAGTTTCACCAGACTGCTTGTCAACGGTATTGACAGCCGCCATCTGGAACCCAAAAAGTTTGAGATTTTCAACAAGGGCAACCGGGCAGGCGTGGATGTCCTTTACAACTTCAACGGAATCAAAATGATTCTCCGCTTTGAGATGAATGACTCTTCTCCGCTGCTGTATATGAAGTGGATTCGCTCCAAAGATGTGCCTGCCGGAGCAATCAAATCCATGAATGTTTCTTTTAACGTCATGCCCTGCGCATCAGGACAGAAACGCAATTCCTACAGCCGCGAGATCGTCACCCCGCGCGGTACATTGAAATCCCCCGCAGGCGTGACCCGCAAACGGCATAAGTTGAACGCAAAAGACAGTTTTATGATTCTTCAGGACGCCAGATATCAGCCGGGCAAAGCCCCCAAAATCACCAGTCCCGTTCTGCTGAAAGTGGATTGGAAAGTTTTGCGTTCAGGACTTGCCATTTTCGGAACCGCTCAGGACATGTCCGTCTCTTTTGACCTTGATCCTGCTGCCGGCAGCTGGACTTTCGGTCTCCTGGATACCCCCAAGCGCAGAAGCAACTCCGAATTTTCTGCTTTTGTAAAAAGTCTCTCTTTGTGATAAAGGCGGTGGAAGCCGGGGGAAGGGAAAAACCTTTTTCAAAAAAAGCAAAGTATTTTGAGGTTGGAGAATACCGATTTTTTGAATAATATTGTTATATTACACAGCATACAGGGTGATTCTCTTTCTGTCAAAACGGAAGAAAATTTTTTTATTTTCTTTATTTGAAATACAATATTTATCATGTTATATTATTTTTCAAGTCCGGGATTTTCCGGTGAGAAAAAAGAGTCAACCATACAGGAGCCATACAGTGAAATATCTTGAACTTGCAGTCGGAGCAATACTGGTTTACAACTTTGTATTGTCCCGCTTTCTCGGTATCTGTCCGTTTCTCGGCGTTTCCAAAAAACTGAGTACGGCGTTGGGTATGTCAAGTGCCGTTATAACTGTTATGACTCTTGCGTCAGCGATTACGGCAGCCATATATAAATATCTGCTGCGTATTGAAATCGGCGGAAAAGTTTATGATCTGCAGTTTCTGCAGGTACTGCTTTTCATTCTCGTTATTGCGGCACTGGTGCAGATTATTGAAATATCATTGCAGAAAGCCAGTCCCAAACTCTATCAGGCATTGGGAATTTATCTGCCGCTGATTACCACCAACTGTGCGGTACTTGGCGCGGCGACGATCAATGCCAACAGCGGCAGAAGTGTGCTTGACGCCACACTTTTCGGTTGTTTTTCAGGTGTCGGTTTTGCGCTGGCTCTTGTGTTGTTTTCAAGTTTGCGTGAAAGGCTTGATCTGGCTGCTCCGCCGCGGGCGTTTGCGGGAACTCCCATTGCGCTCATCACGGCGGGGATTCTCGCCATGGCGTTCATCGGATTTTCAGGATTGTGTTGAGGAGGATTTATGCTTCATCTTGTACTGATTGCCGTTATCACGATGGGGTGTCTGGGATTGCTCCTCGGACTGGTGATCGGCTTTTTTGCCAAACTCTTTAAAGTGGAATCCGATTCCCGTGTGGAACTTGTAACGGAACTTCTGCCGGGTGCCAACTGCGGCGGCTGCGGCAAAGCCGGTTGTGCGGATTTTGCCAAAAGTATCGTGAGCGGCGAAAATGCGCCGGGTAAATGTCCCGTTTCAAGCAAAGAACAGATTACCGCCATTGCCCTGGCTCTCGGCATTGATGCGGGAGAGGGATTTAAAAAGTGTGCCGTTGTCCGTTGCGGCGGCGATAAAAATCAGGTCGCCCGTACGGTCAATTACAATGGCGTGCTGGACTGTGCCTCGGCAAGTTTAGTTCCCGGAGGTCCCAAAGGCTGCCGTTACGGTTGTGTCGGTATGGGCAGCTGTGCGGCGGTATGTCCTTTCGGTGCAATTGAAATCATCAACAATCTGGCACTGGTCCATGCGGAACTTTGTGTCGGGTGCGGTAAATGTGCTGCGGCATGTCCCCGGGGCGTGATTGAACTGGTTCCGGTTGAAAGTCGGGTTCATGTCTACTGCAATTCACCTGAAAAGGGACCTGAAAAGCGCAAAAACTGCAAAGTTTCCTGTCTCGGCTGCCGCAAGTGTGAAAAGACTTTTCCCGAAAAGTTTAAAGTGGAGGGATTCCTTGCCCGTGTCCGTTATGAGGCAACGGAACTGCCGACGCCTGAAGATATTGAAACAGTCAAGTGTCCCACGGGGGCGTTGCTGACTGCCGTCCGTCATCAGGAAATTGAGACCCTTGATCCGGAGTATTCCATAAAATGAATAAAAGTACACGCAGCGTTATGACTTTCAAAAACGGTGTTCACACCGTTTGTCACGGCAAAATCTTATCCGAAGCGTTTCCGGTTCAGACTGCGCCGCTTCTGGAGCGTTATACCGTTACTGTTGCCCAGAATGCGGGAAAGTGTCCTCAACTGGTTGTATCTCCCGGGGATAAAGTCAAAAAATATCAGCTGATCGCCCGGGCGGACGGATTGGTTTCCGCCAATTTGCACAGTCCCACCAGCGGAGAAGTGCGGGCGATCATAGATGTTCCCGGTCCTGCGGGCGTTCCTGTGAAAGCCGTTGAAATCATTTCAGACGGACTGGATGAAGCTCTGCCGCCTCTTCCGGCAATCGACTGGAAAAATGCCGATGCCGGAACTTTGCTTGAGCGTATTGCCGAATGTGGTATCGTCGGCATGGGGGGCGCATCATTTCCCACGCACGTCAAACTCTCTCCACCGCCGGAAAAACAGGTCGATACCCTGATTCTCAACGGGGCGGAGTGTGAACCGTTCCTGACCGCCGATCACCGTCTGATGCTTGAAGAGCCTGATTCCGTTCTGGCAGGTGCTGCCATTATGGGAAGGATCCTCGGAACCGACCGCATTTTCATCGGTATTGAAGTCAATAAAATCAACGCAATGAGTGTGATTCAGGAAAAGGCTGAACCCTACGGCGTTAAAATTGTACCGTTGAAAGTCCAGTATCCCCAGGGCAGTGAAAAGCAGTTGATTGACGCTATTACCGGACGGCAGGTCCCCTCCGGCGGTCTGCCGATGGACGCCCGTTGTGTCGTGCAGAATGCAGGAACTGCTTCTGCTGTTGCTCATGCGGTGATTGGAGGACGTCCTCTCATTGAGCGCATTGCCACCATTACCGGACGTGTGGTCAAAAAGCCGGGTAACTGGAAACTGCGGATAGGAACGCCTGTCATTGAAGCCATCCGTCTGGCGGAGGGTGTGACTGAAGAACCCGGAAAACTGATTCTGGGCGGTCCGATGATGGGAACAGCTCAAACTTCGTTTGATGTTCCTGTTGCCAAAAGTACCAGCGGTATATTGCTGCTTTCACGGGAACAGGCGATTAACTATACCAGCGGCAACTGTATCCGCTGCGGACGCTGTGTGCAGGGGTGTCCCATGCGCCTTTTGCCCTGTGCAATTGCAGCGGCCGTTGAAAGTTACAGGTTTGATCTTGCTCAGAAATATCATGTGATGGACTGTCTGGAGTGCGGTGCGTGTGCTTATGTTTGCCCCGCCAAACGTCCGCTGGTTCAGCACAACCGCCGGGCAAAAGCTGAAATCCGCCGGCAGATGAAAAAATAATTCAAGGGAAATATCATGGACGAAAAGAAAAATATGCCTGAAATCATGCTGCCCACCGGAGATTCTCTGGTGGTGAGCAGTTCGCCGCATCTGTCGTTTCCTGACAGGACCTCTCATATCATGGGCAAAGTTCTGCTTGCTCTGATTTTTCCTGCCGCTGCCGGGATCTGGTACTTCGGCTGGCGTGCCGCGTGGATTGTTTTTCTGACTGCCGTGTTCTGTATTGCCGCAGAGGCGCTCTGGTGCAAAGTTGCGGGAAAGCCCGTCAAAGCAACTCTTCTTGACGGAAGTGCCGCTGTGACTGGTGTCATCCTCGGATTGAATATGCCGCCTGAAGTGCCGTTTTATGTGCCGCTTCTCGGCGCAATTCTCGCCATCTGGATCGGGAAACAGGTTTTCGGAGGGCTGGGATACAATCCTTTTAATCCCGCCGTTGTCGCCCGTGTCGGACTTTTGATTGCCCTGCCGGGAATTATGACGTTTTCACCGGTTCCCCGCGGCATGGATCAGAATTATCCGAATGTAAAAGAGTTCCGCAATCCTGTTGATGCTGTCACCTGTGCCACGCCCCTGAGCATTGTCAGTGCTTCTCCCAAAATAAAAGGCAATGATTATTACGCTCAGGCGAATTTTGAAAAAGTGGATAATACCGAACTTATCAAACAGTATTTTCTCGGCTGCAAAGGCGGTGCCATCGGTGAAGTCTGTATTCCTGCAATCATCCTCGGCGCGCTGGTTCTGATCGGATTCAATCTTATCAACTGGCGGATTCCTGTTTGTTATGTCGGAACGGTTGCAATCATTACGGGAGCAGTCAATTATTTCTGTCCCGGCGTGACACCGTCTCCCTTGTTTCATCTGGTGACGGGCGGATTGATGTTTGCCGCCGTTTTCATGGCAACGGATATGGTCACCAGTCCCATCACGGGAACGGGATGTGTCATCTTTGCTTTCGGCTGCGGTGTCCTTACAAGTGTCATCCGTATCTGGGGAAATTATCCTGAGGGTGTCAGTTTTGCAATTCTTTTCATGAATGCTCTCGTCCCTCTGATTGACAAGTGGAGCCGAACCCTTCCCTTCGGTCACAGATACAGAAATGAGGCGGCAAAATGAAACTCAAAGACAATGAAAATCTGGTTGTGCTGGGTATCTTTCTCGGAATTACAGGTGTGCTTTCAGCACTGGTTCTTGCGGTGGTTTCCACATTGACCGCCCGTCCGATTGCCGAAGCAAAAGCAGCAAGAGAAACTTTTGCGTTGAAACAGGTGCTGCCGGATTTTGACAACGATATCAATGCAAAAGTGTGCAAACTCAAAAGTCCTGCGGGCTTTGATGTTTTCATCCGTCAGGCAAGAAAAAACGGCAAAGTTTCAGGTTACGCCGTACTGCTGACGAATCCGGCGGGATATGCCGGAAGTATTTCCATGCTTGCCGGTGTGGAACCTGATGGAAAAATCCGTGCCATTTTAATTACTGAACAGCACGAAACGCCCGGACTCGGAGCAGAACTTTGCAAACGAGAACACAAAAAGACCATCTTCAATCTGACTGAAACTGTTCCCGCAGGTCTTGCGCCCAACAAATATCTTGATCAGTATGCCGGCAAGAGTGTTCCCGCAAAAGGATGGAAAATTACCAGAGACGGCGGCAGTGCCTTGTACGCCACCGGCGCAACGGTCACCAGCCGCGCCCTGGCGCAGTCCGCTTCTGAAATTGCCCTCACATTCAAAAAATACCGCAAAAAAATTACAGCCTCTTTCGGAGGTGTCAAATGAAAAATCTTCTGAATATTCTGGTCAACGGTATCTGGAAAGAAAATCCCGTCCTCGTGTTGCTGCTGGGAACTTGTCCGACGCTTGCTCTTACCACCAGTGCCGCCAATGGCGTCGGTATGGGACTTGCGACAACGTGCGTGCTTATCGGCAGCAACTTCGTCATCAGCTGTATCAGCGGCATCGTACCGCGTAAAATCCGTATTCCCGTTTACATTGTAGTCATAGCCACGTTTGTAACAGTTGTGGATTTTCTGCTGCAGGCATACGCACCTGCGGCTCTTTATGCGGCTTTGGGAATCTTTATTCCGTTGATTGTCGTCAACTGTATCGTTCTGGGCAGAGCTGAGGCCTTTGCAAGCAAAAACAATCCCCTGCGCTCCGTCTTTGACGGCTTGGGTATGGGATTGGGATTCACCCTGACTCTGACCAGTCTGGGAATAATCCGGGAATTTGCCGGCAGCGGTTCGGTTTTCGGAGTCAAAGTCATCACCGCATGGACAACGGATTTTCTGCTCCCGACCTCCGCGCCCGGAGCTTTTATCATCGTCGGCGTGATTCTGGCGATCCGCAATTATCTCAAAGCCCGCGCTGCCCTCAAAGCGGGAAAACTGTATGTGCCGCCGACCGGTCTGGACTGCCGTCACTGCAACATCTGTTCTTTTAATAAAAATGATGAATAATCCGTCACTTCCTGTAATTGCCAAATATCTTGCTTCCTGCGGTGTTGCTTCGCGCCGGGGCGCGCTTGAACTTGTAAAGGCGGGAAAAGTTGCCGTCAACGGCGTTATTGTTACAGATCCGTCACTCCGGATAAAAAATGACGACAAAGTGACGGTTGACGGAAAATCCGTCATTCCTGAAAGTGTCAAGC
>JAZQYS010000059.1:0-2143 GCA_045633645.1 Victivallaceae bacterium
CGTGCCGCATTGAAAAAAGAGTTGGAAACGCCCGTTTCTCCCCTCAAAGTTGCCCCCAAGCCAACTCCGGTAAAAAAAGTTGAGCCGCAGGAAGTTGCCATCCCCGTAGAAAAATTTGTTTCCCATATCGAAGCGGATTTCCCCGCGTTATTTGATGCAAAAATCGAAAATAATCAACTGCGCTTTGATAAAAAGCCCTCCAATGGTAATCAGAAAATCACCCTGTACTTAAATCCTCCGGAAATTCCGGAAAACTTTGAATATGTGGTGGCACTCGACCGCGTTGTGTGGGGATGGAGTACGAAGATTTTTGATAAAAACGACCGTCCGCTGAATAAAGATGGCGGGTATCTGACGGATGGAACTCCAATTATGCGTTTGCCGTACAACTGTCGCCGGATCGACTTTGAAAGCGATGGCAAAAAAAGTATTCAAGGATATATCAAAAAAATATTTTACCGGGAGATAAAAAAGAAAAAATGAAAAAGTTATTATTGACCATCCTCGCAATTTTGTGCATGGCTCCGGCATTTGCCAATGACCGCAACGCTGAATTGGAAGAATATCTTCCGGTTGCTCAAAAACTCTATGACGGAAAGACCGCTGAAGCCTTGCAAATGGCTGAAGAGTTAAGTCCCCGCAACCATTTTGCTTCGATATTGCTTTATCTGGTTTACAGCCGGGGATACTGCGGTCAAAGCATTGATTACCAAAAGACAGCAAAATATTTTGACCGGATGCTTGCCGGATACAACGACAGTTTTCCGGGGAGCCGCTTTCACAGCGAAGAGTTCCGTGGAGTTTGGCGCAAAATGCTGGTTCCGCCGGTCGGCAATCAGCGTTCAATTACACTCAAAACCTGGAATTACCAAGGCAGAGTAATCAATCAGAAAATCAATCTCAAAGGCAAACAGCCGCTGAAAAATTGTTATTTTGAAAAGACCCGCATCATGGGCAATGTCGCCGGAGCTTCCATTTGGGCGGCGATGTCCAGAAGCAATCCTGACCGGAGTGTTTCCGGTGAACATCTGCGGCAGACTGCGGCAAAGTTTGGCAGCATTGATGCGCTGTACGGCATAACATTTTCCAACTTCAAAAATTACAGTACCGACCCCATCGGTTTGGGCAGTAATTATAACGACATCTGCAAAGCTGCCGAAGCCGGACATATCCCTGCCGGAATTATGATGGCGGCAATTCTTATTACACCCCAAAACAAATATAATGTATATGATCCTGATAAAGCATACAAAATGCTGAAATCAGCGATCAAAGAGCTTGAAGCGTATAAGAAAACACCCTGCAAACACTATTTGCTGGATTTGGATAATGCAAAGTTTCTCCTTTCTCTGTTGCCAGATCCCAATCAAAGTACGGCAAAGCTCGTCTCTCTGTATTACAATGCCGGAGACGATCAGCGAAAAACCGCCGCATACCGGAAAATGCTTGCCAGCCGGAACGATCACCCGGTCTGTGAGATATTCAAAATTTTCCAGTTACCGCTCAAAGATCAGGAAAATGCTTTCAAACAGGCGGCCGAGCGCGGCAATCCGGAAATCATTGCCATGCTGCTGCGGCAGAAAACCAATCATTCCGGATACTGGAAACTGCTCTATCTGGCAGGTAAGTACAATATTCCCGCCAAACACAATCCGCAGCCGTCACAATCATTTTACTCCCAATCATTAGTGGCATTAGAGCGGGAGCGCACGATGATGAAAGAGGATGCGTACCGTCAAGCCTTGAAACAGCTTGCTGAAGTTTATCCCGAAGCAAAAAAACAATACAACCGCTATTTCGGTTCTGATACAGATAACCGCAGTGAGCGTTTCCGTTTTGAAGTCTGCTATCCAGAGGCGATCAAAGTCACACGGGAAAATGTTCCGGCAGGCTTCTTCTATATCTTGGAAATCCAGCAGGATACCCAGCAGAATTATGTGGATATTTTCATTACTCCGGGCCGTTTTATGTTCAGTATCCGCCCACATTATGCCAATGGAAAAAGTTTCCCGATGCCGCGGGCTTCTGACATCTGGACGGTCATTCAATATCCGGATGGTAAAACGCAGCAGTTCAATGGCAATGGAGTCAACACTTACGGCAAATGTCCGGAACGCATCCGTATCAACATCGAACCCGGTAG
>JAZQYS010000060.1:0-3383 GCA_045633645.1 Victivallaceae bacterium
GATTGGGTGTAAAGAGAGCCTGATTGCCCGGTTCAAAAAGTGCCTTGGCACTCCAGAAACGGACTTCGTCAATCTCTTCACGCTGGAACTTGAAAGGACCGCCGATCCAGAGTCCGAAAATACGGATATCCTCAGATTCCAAATCGTTGCGGAGCTGCATATCAAACAGTTCTTTGAGTTCAACATTTCCTGTGACACCCAATTCTTCTGCAAGTTCCCGGCGGGCGCCTTCAAGATAATCTTCGCCCAGCATGAGATGTCCGCCGACAGCGGTGTCCCATTTACCGGGCTGAATGTCTTTATCCATGGAGCGTTTCTGAAGCAGAATTTTTCCGCCGTCGGGATGAAACACCACAACATGAGAAGTGTGGTGCAGAAGTTTCGGGTTGCCGTGGCACTGACTTCTCAAAGCCATGCCGATACGCCAGCCGTGATCGTTGTAAATATCAAGCAAATCATCCATTGCAATCTTATCCCCGGATTATCGCAAGCAGTTCATCTTTTTTGGACTCCATCAACTCAAGCGTATCTGCTTCAACAATCAGCCGGAGCAGCGGCTCGGTGTTGGAGGCCCGCACATTGAACCACCAGTCGGAGTACTCAACACTTACACCATCAAGTTCAAACATGTTTCCGTCAGCATAACGGGAACGGATGGCATCCAGAACGGGGGAAACCGCCGCCACTTTGGAGTTGATTTCTCCGCTTGAAAAATATTTCCGCAGCGGAGAAACAAGGTCACTTACCTTTTTATTTGTCTTGCAAATCAAATTGGCAAGCATAATCAACGCAAGTCCCTGACTTTCGGCAGTAAAGTTCTGTTTGAAGTAATAGTGTCCGGAGAGTTCTCCGGCAAAAACAGCATTGTTTTCGCGCATTTGATTTTTGATGAACGCATGTCCGACACGGCTGCGGATGGCTTTGCCGCCGTTGGCTTCAATACATTCGGGAACCGCACGGCTGCTGCGCAAATCATAGAGAATCGTCGCAGGTCCGGCGGAAAGGATATCCTGTGCAATCAGTGCCGTAAAAAGATCCATCGGAATAATGTCGCCGTTGTTATCAATGAAACCGCAACGGTCGGCATCTCCGTCAAAGGCGGCACCGAAATCGGCACCGACTTCTTTTACTTTGGCACGGATGGCATCAAGGGTATCCGTTTTAAGAGGATTGGCCTCGTGATTGGGAAAAGTTCCATCAAGTTCATCATACATGGGAACGATATCAAAAAGATCCGTCACCCCGGCAATTTCATAAAGTCCCATGGAGTTCGCATAGTCAACGACAACTTTAAGCTTGCGGTCAACTTTTGAAAAGGAACGCAGAAATGCCGCGTATTCTTCTTTGATGTCATAGGTGGAAATTTTCCCGGGAACACAATCCTTTTTCCACGCACCGCTTTCGGCAATGCGCTTGATGTCCATGATTCCGGTCGCGCCGGAAATGGGAACGGCCTGTGCTTTGCAAAGTTTAAAACCATTCCACTCTCCCGGATTGTGACTGGCGGTGATCATCACACTGCCGTCCGCTTTGAGAGTGCCGTTGGCAAAATAACTCTGCGGCGTACTGGATAAACCGATATCTATCACATCAGCCCCCTGAGCCGTCATCCCCCGAGCAAGCCCCTCAAACAATTCCAAAGAGTGCGGACGCATATCTCTGCCGACGACAACTTTCTTTGCGCCGGTAAATTCGATGTATGCCCGTCCGATCTTTTCTGCGATTTCGCCGTTGATATCCGCAGGATAAATCCCGCGGATATCGTAGGCCTTGAAAATCTCAGCCATAATCTTAACCTTTGCTTTTACACAACCGGATTACTTGTGATCTTCACAACCGCAGGAGCAGCCGCAGCCGCAGGAGCAATCGTCATCATCATCTTCGCAGCTGAAGAAGCCGGCGATCTGATCAACGATTCCTTCGGGAGTGAATCCGAACTTCTCTGCCAGCACTTTGTAGGGGGCAGAAGCGCCGAAGTGATCCAGACCGATGGTGAAGTTGGCAAAACGGTTCCAGCCGTAGGTGGAAGCTGCTTCGATGGAAACCACCGGACGGTCTTCGGGCAGGCCGGAATCCTGATAGTCGTAATCCTGCTGGAGGCTGAGGTCCTGAGCCGGCATGGAGACCACGCGGACGCGGACATCTTCTTCACGCAGCAGTTTGGCGGCATCCAGAGCGAGGTTGACTTCGCTGCCGGTGGCAACCAGAACGAGATCGAAATCTTCTTCGTCATCAATGACGTAAGCACCCTTGGAAACGTCAGCCTTGGCAGCCATTTCTTCGGTGTAGGGCTTGAGATCCTGACGGGTGAGCAGCAGAGCCACAGGACCATCAGCCTTGAGAGCGCAAGCCCAGGCCTGAGCAACTTCGTGAGCTTCAGCCGGACGGATGACAGTCAAGCCGGGGATGGTACGCAGCATGGCAATCTGTTCGATCGGCTCGTGGGTGGGACCATCTTCACCGACGTAGAAGGAGTCGTGGGTGAACACATAGATTTCGTGCAGTTTCTGCAGAGCAGCCAGACGGATGGCGGGCTTCATGTAGTCAGAGAACACGAAGAAGGTAGAGGTGTAGGGAATGGCAGTTCCGAAGAGAGCCATACCGTTACCGGCAAGAGCCATACCCAGTTCGCGGACGCCGAAGTGGATGTTGCGTCCGGCGGGGTTTTCTGCGGAGAAGTCACCGCCGCCCTTGATATCGGTCTTGGTGGAGGGAGCAAGGTCAGCCGCACCGCCGAAGAGAGACGGAACCAGTTCAGCAGCCTTCTGAAGAACGGTACCGCTGCTGGCACGGGAAGCAACGGGCTTATCCAACGGAGCAGCCTTGAGCAGTTCTTCTTCAATGTTGGCGGGAACTTCTTTGTTCAGGTAGTTGTTGATGACTTTGGCACGGTCGGCATCGGCATCGAGGAAAGCCTGGAATTCTTTATCCCAATCGGCAGCGGCCTTTTCCAGTTCAGCGCAGCGTTCATCGCAGTAGGCGCGGACGTCGGCGGCAACGGTGAAGGGAGCTTCGGTGTAACCGAGGTTCTGTTTGAGAGCGGCGATTTCATCATCACCGAGGGGTTCGCCGTGGCTGCTGGCTTTGCCCTGTTTGTTGGGGGCGCCGTAACCGATGCTGGTCTTACCGACGATCAGGGTCGGACGTCCGTCGGAAACAACTGCCTGAGCCAGAGCGGCATCGCACTGAGCGGCATCGTTGGCGTTTTCGCAACGGATGATTCTCCAGTTGAAAGCCTCAAAACGGGCGGCGACGTTTTCGCTGAAAGCCAGAGAAGTGTTGCCTTCGATGGAGATGTTGTTGTCATCATAGAAAACGACCAGTTCATCCAGTTTCAGGTGTCCGGCAAGACTGGCGGCTTCACTGCTGCAGCCTTCCATCAT
>JAZQYS010000061.1:0-2123 GCA_045633645.1 Victivallaceae bacterium
GACGAATCCTGCGGCAACACTGGTTCCCATGGAAACGCCGAGGACGGAATCGGACTTCATGCTCATTGCGCCGGCAAGGGCGGTGACTTCACCGTCGTTGGCAACGACAAAGGGAACTTTGAATTCAGCGGCAAGTTCATCAAAAAGCGGCCAGATTTTGGATTTGAAGTCACTTTCGGAAACGCCGCGGAACAGGGAAACCAGACGGGGCTGTCCGTCAACGTAGACACCGGCGGCACTTCCGCCGATACCGTCCAGACGGGGCAGATGGGCGGCGGCGCGCTGAATGGAGTCGCGGATACCGGCCTTGTGGTATTCCGGATTGCTTTGGAAATAGGGATCCCATTTGATTTCTTCAGAGTAAACGCATTTTCCGTCAATGACGGCGGCGCACTTTCTGTCGGAGCCGCCCAGGTCAAAACCGACGCGGCAGCCGTCCAGGTGGTTGCCCAGGGGGATTTCAGGAGTCTTTTCTTCGGGGAATTCGTCAAAGGAGATATTTTTGACGGTGAAATCCTGCTTGTAGATGCGCTGTCCCATCATGGCGTAGTCAAAAGCTCTTGCGCCGTCGGGAGAATAGATTTTTGCCAGTTCGCTGCCGATTTCTTCGCTTCCGGCAACAAAAACTTCACAGCCGCCGTACATCCAGAGCATGAATTTAAGGGTGCGCTCAGCAACCAGAAGATTGGCGGCTTTGGATTCGGCATCAGTTCCTGCAAGAATATTCATTTTGCGGACGGACACAGCTCCGTTGGGGCGTTTGACCGCCAGGGCAAAGGGAACTGTTGCGGCTTTGGCAAACTCGCGCAGATAGAGCGCGCCGGGGATGAAACCGGGATCAAGTTCGCTTACAAACTTCGGAGTGACTGTGATCTTTGGCATGGATATTTGTCCTTTTTTTTGCCCGGAAAGTCTTTTTCCGGATATTTTTTTATAAAATACGCTTGAATTCAACTTCAATCAACATTAATTTATACCGTAAACAGGAAAATAACATGGATAAAAACACAAATTTAAATGCCATTATATTCAAAGACGATCTCTGCGTTCACCGTCTTCCGTCGCGGCAGATGCCGCAGGTGAACCGGAATTCGGGATTGTGGATCTTTAATTGGGCTTCTGATTTTTCATCGACCAGCCACTCTGAGGACGGTATGCGTTACTTTGAGTTTTACTGTATTGCGCATCTGCTCCGGGGCAGGGGGGTATATTGGACAGGGGACGATCCTGAACCGGTTGAAATCGAACCGGGTATGTGTATTTTGATGTCCCCGGGCAAACGTCATTATTACGGTGCGATACCCGGCGGCGTATTTGTGGAGGATACCGTGAACTTTTGGGGACCTGCGGCTGATTTGCTGTTGAAATCCGGTGTGTTCAAAGATGGCGTATACCGTATCGGTTCAGTGCCGGTCTTGCGTCAGGTGATGGAGCTTGCCGCTGATCCGTCGGAGTATTCGCAGTTGAATGCGGAGTTTGCTTTACGGGAGATTTTACAGAATATATACAACGAAAAGTTTTCCCGCGGCAGTTCTGCGGCAGTTGACCGCGGCATTGCGCCGCTGCTTGAAGCGGTCAAAAAACACCCCGAAAAGCCCTGGAGCGTTATTTCAATGGCGGAGTTTTGCGGAATGAGTGTCAACGGCTTCAGAGAGTGCTTCAAACGGCGGACGGGGGTGCTGCCGAAAATCTGGCTGGACCGGTACCGGATAACGCTCGGATCGTCGCTTTTGATCGGCTCTGATTTATCTGCAAAGGATATTGCCGGGCGGTGCGGATACCCTGACCCCTTTCATTTCAGCAGGCGTTTCAAAAGTATCACCGGATTGTCTCCTGCGGATTACAGACAGCGTTTTTCAAAAAATAATTGAAATATTGCTGAAAATACCCGTTTTTTTATGAAATTACGGGTTGACAAAACGTTTTTATGTTGTATATTATTGAGATGAAAATATTTGAATTTTAAACAATTATTTATAAATAAACAATAAAAGAGGTGAATGATATGTCCCAGCATCCGAGTCTCCGTGTCGGCGGTAAAATCCGCAAAATCCGCAACGTCATGAAACGTTACGAGCGCATCGACGTTCTCCGCGCCGAAGGCCGTATTCCGGAAGAAAAAG
>JAZQYS010000062.1:0-4879 GCA_045633645.1 Victivallaceae bacterium
ATGGCTCCTAATAATGTACCATAATCCAGCCAGTATCTGATATTGTGTTTCACGCAGACTTCATGGATTTTTTTCATGATGTAAAGCATGATTTTCTGCGCCTGACGCAGATCTTCTCTGCTGATGTCCGTCCAAGTCTCTGTCATGTTGTAACCTCGCTTAAAGTTTGGCATATTTGCCGAAGTCATACTTCAAAATACCGTGATGCCCGTAACGTTTATCCTCCGGCGGCAGCTGCATATAGTTGTTGAAAAGCATTTTCAATCTCTCATCGTATCGGGCGGGGATATAAAATTCGGCATCTTCAAACTTATGCAGAATCAATTCATCAAACATGGATCTGTCGCACAAATCACGTTTGGTATCCATGCAAATTTTGGAGACCAGCGGACTGGATTGTTTATATTTCTGCATCTGCCTGATGATTTTTGTCAGTTTATTTCTAATTCTTTTTTTGGAATAGATGAGGCAGAAAAATATTTGCGCCAGCCTGGTATGTACTTTTTTGTATTTGAGATCAAACACTTTCCGGCTTATGATACAGTTGAATATTTTATCATGCCAAAAGATGAGTCTTCTTACTTTTTTCATATCCTCCGGAAAAGGATCCAGGGGAAAAATATCCACAAATATACCGGAACTTTTTAACGGCACATTTTTCCACAGTTCCTGCAGCCATAGAGAATCTATCAATCTTACTCTGCCGAATTCCGCGAAGTGGGCGGGGTCGGTTTCATGGGTCTGCCAGAAAAATTCATCACCGAACTCATCTTGGGCGACCTTGCTGAATTTTTCGTAATCCTCCCGCATCATACAGATATCCAGATCGTCATCCCACGGGATGAAGCCATCATGCCTGATGGCTCCTAATAATGTACCATAATCCAGCCAGTATCTGATATTGTGTTTCACGCAGACTTCATGGATTTTTTTCATGATGTAAAGCATGATTTTCTGCGCCTGACGCAAATCCTCTTTACTTATATCGGTAAAAGTTTCCTGTGCCATGGTGCTTATGCCTTTTTATTGAGATCGTTTTTGATGGCAGTGGTGGAAATTTCCGGAGTGCGTGGCAGATAGACCACTTCGCAGTAATCTTTGAGGAAGTCAAATTTGCCTTTCCAGTCATCGCCCATAACAAAGACATCGGCTTGGTAAAGCTGGACATCGGTGATTTTCTGTTCCCAGTTTTCTTCCGGAATGACCAGATCGACCGCCCGGAGTGCTTCGAGCATCTGTTTGCGTTTTTCGTAGGAAAAATAACACTTTTTCTGTTTGCTGCCCCAGTTGAATTCATCTGTGGAAAGGGCCACGATCAGATAATCACCCAATGCTTTGGCACGGGTAAGCAAATTGATGTGACCATAGTGCAATAAATCGTAAGTGCCGTAAGTGATGACTCTTTTCATGATATGCCTTTCAATTTTTTATAGATATAACTTGTATTCAGATTTTAAAACAGATTTTGTCTGTGCAGTCATTTATTTTTTGTTAACATATTCTACTGATGGGTAAAAAAACAGACCAGCTAAAATACCTTTAGTCAAAAAATAAATTCTTCGAAAACGATATGACGGAGAGTGAAGCAAAATTTTCAATAACTTTTTTGACTGCCGGTAGAAATATATCGGCATCCATAATATTTTATGATTTGCACGCACTATATAACAGTGATTTCGAATCTGATAATAGCATCTGCTGATACGATTGTGATCAATATTCACAATATTTGCAGATGAATTAGTCTGCATAGCATGATTGACAACACTTTTGGATACAACATAACAGTGCTTTTTATTGGCAATGCGGATCGTGTATTCTGTATCATCTGCCCAAATAAAAAACTCTTTAATCGGCAAACCGTATCGGATAATTACTTCACTTTTTACAAACATTGAAACAAAAGTGGCTCTATAGGAAGGGATCAATTCTTCTGAAAAATCGGTTATTGCCTTACGGTTGATTGAAACTTGCCGGTTCATTTCACAGATATTGCCGTCTGTCCAGAGAGCTTTACTGGAAAGCCAGCCGTAATCACCATTCAATTTTTTATCAGCAATAAAAAATTGCTCCAATGTGTCGGTTTGGCAAAATGTATCATCATCCATGACCCACACATATTGGTATCCGGCTTCAACAGCTTTTTTCATGCCGATATTAAAGCCGCCGGCTCCACCGATGTTTTTGCCGGTATTATAATAAGATATCCGCTTATCGGTAAAGATGTTTATCAGCTCATTCGTGCCATCGGTACTGGCATTATCCACGATCAATATATCACAAGGGCAAGTTTGCTGTAAAAGACACTTTACTGCCTGTTCCAGTAAAGTTTTGCGGTTATAGGTCACAACCACTGCACAAGTTTTATTCATCATCTGTATCTACCTTAAACAGTCCGTTTTTTTAATAATATATTTTTTGTTTTCGAGATAAGGTCAAAAATCAAATCATCCCGTAAGATCAGCAATGCCAGAGCATAAGTCAACATGCCTGCCGGAATAACTATTGCCAGTTTGAAAATGGCGGTGCACCGGATGCAGTTTATCGCCACCATTAGTATCCCCGTCATTATCCCCGAAGCAATTAAATATTTAACAACATTTTTCAACAGGTTGATTGCAGATATTTTTTCTCTGATGCAATAAAGCATGGTTATCGTAACCACCGCTTCGGCGGCAACTGATGCAATGGCAGCTCCTTTGGCGAGCATTGCAGATATCAATGTACAATTAAGTACAAAATTTACAATCGCTCCGCAAATAATGCAGCTGGTGTATTGTTTTTCTTTACCGCAAGCCAGAAGAGTTCCATTCCCGAATAAACCGCTTAAACCGATCAGGAACAGCAATATTCCCAATATTTGCAAAAGTCCGGCAGCATCATGAAAACCATCCCCAAGAAACAACGGCATAAACACCGGGGCAACAACTGCGACCCCAGCGACCATGGGCAACGAAACAAAGCAGATAAATTGGCAGCCTTTATCAAGTTTGCTTTTAATCTCTTCCTGATTGCCGGAAGCGTGGAGCGAGGCGATCCGCGGCATTAATACTCCGGCGGCGGCTCCGACAAAATTCATCAATACCCGGATAACTTTCATCGCCTCTTCATAACAGCCATTCTGGTAAGGTGATTGCGTGATGATACCGATCATGGTTTTATCCAGCACCGTATAGATCTGTATGGCGATCTGCGGCAGAAACAGCGGTATCATTTTCCGGATATGGGGCAGTAACACCCCGGCAGATACCCGGATATTTTCTTTGAAACATTGATACACCACCGGAAACAGCAGGGTCATATTGCCCAATAGAAAAGTTCCCACCCGCAAAATCACATATACCGGCAGATCTCCGGTATCCCGGATAAACAGAAATACCAGTATGATATATAACGCTTTGATCAGCATATTGCGGTAAAGCAAAGTCTTGAAATCCTCTTTCCCCTGATAGAACCACGTTATATCCCAGTGAAAAGCGATCAATTCTGCAATCTGGATAAAGTAGATCAGCTGATATTGTCTTTGCATGGCGGCAAAAATGATATATCCGGCCAGCACCACCGCCGTGGTTATTCCTGAAGCAAGAAAAACTTCGGCAAAAATTTGCAGTTGTTGACGTTTATTCCCCTGACAATAAGCGATTTCCCGCTTACCGTAAGTGTGACTGCCAAGCAACGCAAACAATCCGAAAATAAAGACGATCGATTCGGTAAAACTGAAAATCCCGATATTATTCGCCAGCAATCTCCGGGCGACAAAAGGCGTGACGATCAGCGGTGAAATCACCGTGACCATCTGGGAGATGAGCGATAATATGTAGTTTTTACGCAGAGAGGTCATATTTGGTTATTTCCCGGAAGTATCCTTGCCGATGATATAAGTGTAAAATGGAAATGCCAACAGGCAAAAGTAATATAAACTATTGGCTGCCGCAGTACAAAAAATTATTGCGATCGCTCCGCAGAGAACGGTTGAAGTGATCCAGTAATCTGCTTTCATTGTTTTAATACATTTGATCCAGCAGACCAAAGCCGGCAAAAACATAAGAAAGAAAAATATCAAACCGGTCAAGCCGCTGTTGATCGCGGTTTGGGTATATTTATTCAATGACGGAGGCACAAATTCCTCATTTTCGCTCCATAAGCGGATCTCTCCGGTTTTTTCCGGACTTTCCCGCAAGGCCTGTTTCATGGCCGGACCGTAATTGCCCTGACCGTAACCGCAGAACGGTCTTTCAGCAATCAGTTTGATTTCAGCTTTCAAATGAATAAGTCTGGTACCGGATGAAGAACCGAATTTTTTCTCTGGTTGCTTGGGTTTCTTTTGTTGTGTTGGTTGCCTGTTTTTTTGCTGCTGTGTTGGTTGTCTGTTTTTTTGCTGCTGTGTTGGTTGTCGGGGGTTCTGCTGCTGTTTGGGTTGAGATGTTTCACTTATTTTGTTGAGTAACAACAGACAATCGTCAATGCCGCCACGCTGATTCAATGCCACCATACCGGAAAATACAATCAGCAGTAAACTTAAAATACTGCCTTTGATTTTTTCAGATTTATTGAATTTTCGGAAAAATACGGCAAATAAAATAACAAAAAGTACCGTCGAGCCGGCCAGTGACACTGTGCCACTGGCACTTTGCGTACCGCAAAGTGCCAATACTGATAATATCATCAACAGCACATTGCCGGAAATTTTTTTCCATTCGGACGACCGCCAGAAAACAAATCCGTAATACAGCACGGCAAACGTCAGCAACACTGCGAAATAGGATGGTTCAGCAAATATTGCCCGCAATCTCGGCGTATCCCAGAATACCGGTGGCCACCAGCCGTGATTTTGCCCAACATCCTTCTGGAAAAAATAAATCGATTTGGACAGAAAATC
>JAZQYS010000063.1:0-10185 GCA_045633645.1 Victivallaceae bacterium
ACAACCAGAAGTTCAATCAGCGTGAATGCTGAAAAAACATGTGTTTCAGGCGTATGAAGTTCTCTTGTCCGGGCGTATTTTCCGGAAAAGCGTGAGCCGGGACAGTGCAAGGTGTCTGGAGCCGTTGTCTCCGATAACTCCGGTTTGTTGCCGGTTTCTGCGGCTTGTGTGCAAAAGTATCTGTCAGACGATTGGTTGATTTCTGTGGAAGCTTGCATTTTCGGTTCCTCCTTGTTTGTTTTATACTGTATCGTTAAAATCAAGTTTATAATTTACTGTTCCGGTCAGGTCTGAGGATATGCGCTTTGACTGCAGCAGCAGTTTGACCGCTTTTCTGCCCAACTCCGGTGTATCAATTGTAAATGTCGCCAGACGGTAACGCGACTCCGTTTGAGCAGCATATCCTCCGAACCCCAGCAGAGAATAATCTCTGCCCGGGCGCAGATCCTGCGCATTGTCCGAAATGTACCGTTTGAAATATTCTGCGGAATTGTCTATTGCTGAAAAGATAAAGACTTTTCCGGGGAAGAGTCTAATCAATGCAAGTATTTCATTGAAAATGCCGGTACATTCCTCCCTTGCGGCGGTATCACAACCCTTGCGCAGCAGGATACGTTCCCGGGGAAAATTGTGTTCTGTCAGATGGGCAAGAAATGCTTCTGTTGTTCTGCCGGAGTCCGGCAGTGTTAGATCGGTCAGATGACAGATGTATTCCGCTTTGCAGGCAAGGGCGAGGCAGGCGGCGTCCCGTCCGGCGAAAGCATGGGGGATGATACTTGACATGACATGGGGAAGTTTGCTCTGCCGTCCGACGACCGCCACAGGGATTCCGCCGGCGGCCGGGAGAATATATTTTTGCAGCATATCGTCATCAATACGCATGTCAACCAGGATTCCGGCCGCATCCGGGATACGGGAAAGTTCTTCCGCCATTTCTGCTGTTTCTTTTTCTGAGGGCGTTTTTCCCCGCAGAAAGCGGGCGGCAGGCGGGAAGACCAGAGTTAAACCGTTGAGGAAAGCCTCTTCCATCATCCCGAAAATAATCCGGTTGCCGAAGTTGTCTTTTGAGTTGTAATCCCGCAGCGGACGAAAGAGACAGACCAGTTTATCGCCTTTTCCGGTTGTACGGGGGGAACTGACAAAATATCCGGAACCGTTGCGCCGTTCAATGACGCCGGCTTCTGAAAGTTCTTTGAATACCCGCAGGGCAACAATGGAGCTGACACCGTAATGATCGCAAATCTCACGGATGGATTCAATGCGGCTGCCCGGAGAGAGCTTTCCCTCAGATATCTGCCGCAGTATACTGTCTACGATTTCTTTGTAACGGGCTTTGGGCATGTGATACCCCTGTTTTTTTTGAGTTATAGTATGTGTTAATATATCTTATAATGTATACTTTGTCAAGTGTTACATCTGCAAAAATAAAAATTTCCTTTCATAAATTGGTGCCATTACAACTGAAAATTATTTGAGACAGACCTGCTTTTTTATGGACCGTGTGGACCTGACGGACCTGACGGACAATAAACATTTCTTCAGAAAAATTCGTCTGACGGGGCGTTCTGGTCTCTTTCTGCGCGTTTTTTTAAATGCAGTTGATGTGGTTTTATGCAATTTTTTTGCGCGGAATCCGTTAATTGATTTGGAATTTTCAAAGATTGTATTATTTTATTACACAGACAACAATATAAATAAAAGGAGTCGCAAGCATTATGAATATGTTCAATCAGTCTGCTCCGGCACCGTACAGCCCCGGTGCTGTCGCTTTGCAGAACGCTTTTGTCAACCGCGTTTTCGGATGGATGACTGCCGGTCTTGCCCTGACCGGATTCATCGCCTATTATCTGTCTGCCAATTATGCCATGCAGATTGCAAAGAATCACGGACTTTATATCGTCCTGGTTCTGCTTGAACTGGTCGTGGTTATGGGGTTGTCTTTTGCAATCAACAAAGTCAGTGCTTTTGTCGCATTGCTCGGATTCCTCTTTTTTGCCGCCCTTAACGGCGTGACGCTTTCCTGGATTTTTCTTGCTTATGATTCGGCTTCGATTGCCAAAACATTTTTTGCAACCAGTGCCACTTTCGGCGCAATGGGGCTTTTCGGATATGTTACAAAAAAGGATTTGACCGCAATCGGCAGTCTTTGTTTCATGGGATTGATCGGTCTTATTTTCGTTTCTCTGCTTAATATGATTTGGCCCAACTCCCGTGTCGGATTGGTCATTTCCTGCGTCGGCGTATTGATTTTTGTCGGACTTGTCGCTTATGATACCCAGAAAATCAAACAGCTGGCTCTGGCCGTCGGAGAGGGTGAAGTTGATGCTGAAACCGGTAAAAAATATGCCATTTTCGGCGCGTTGACTCTCTATCTTGATTTTGTCAATCTCTTTCTCTATCTGCTGCGTCTGCTCGGAAACCGTAAATAAAAAGTTGATGATATTATGAAAATATTGGTTACTGCCGGTCCCACCCGTGAAAAACTTGATCCGGTGCGCTTTCTTTCAAACCGTTCCACCGGAAAAATGGGCTATGCCCTTGCCTGCGCTGCAAGAGATGCCGGACACGATGTGACGCTCGTTTCAGGTCCTGTTGCTCTTGCCGTTCCGGGAAACGTCTGCTTTGTTCCTGTTGAATCCGCCGCGGATATGGCAGAAGCGGTGTTCTCAAAAGCCGCGGAACAGGATATGATTATTATGGCGGCTGCCGTGGCGGATTACCGTCCGGCTCAGGTTGAAGAACAGAAAATCAAAAAGCAGGACGGCGAATTTTTTCTGCGCCTTGAACGCACCACTGATATCCTTGCCGGACTCGGAAAAATGAAGCAGCCCGGACAGATTCTTGTCGGTTTTGCCGCCGAAACAGAAAACCTTCTGGAAAACGCCAAAGGTAAACTTGAACGTAAAAATCTTGACTTCATCGCCGCCAACAGCGTTGCAGACGGTTTCGGTACCGATACGGATACCGTTATCCTTTTAGGCAGAGAGGGCGGAAAAAACATCATAGGACCCGCTTCAAAGCAGTGTGTTGCCGAGAAGTTGATACAAATTGTAACAACCCAAAAAGAAAGTATTTGAAAATGAAGAAAAATGTTTTGATTGCTGCTGTATTGAGTCTTTTTGTTTTAAGTGTTTCCGCTGCGGATATCAAGTTTCCCGCGCCCGCAAAAAAAGGCGGTATGCCGTTAAATGAAGCTCTGAGCAAACGGCAGACCATCCGCAAGTATCAGGAAAAGGCTCTTTCTGCTGCTTGTATGGGCAATCTGCTCTGGGCGGCTTTCGGTGTCAACCGCGCCGATGGCAAATTTACAGCTCCCACCGCTGCCAACAGACAGGAAATCAGACTTTTTCTTCTGACTGCCGACGGTGCTTTTGCCTATTGTCCCAAAACACATCAGGCAAAGCAGATCACCAAAAAAGATCTGCGCTCCTATGCCGGCGTTTTCAAAGCACCCTGCTATATTGTTATCGCCGCCGATCTGGATAAGGCAATTTCAAAACATTATGCAATTATGGATACCGGATATGTCAGTCAGAATATTTATCTTTATTGCGCCTCAGAAGGTCTGGGAACCTGTGCCATCGGCAGTTTCAGCCGTATTAAAAAAGGTAATAAGGGAAAAGTTCTCCGTGACGGTTTGAAACTGCCGGCAAATGTTGAGATTTTTCTGACTCACTCCGTTGGTATTCCCGTTGTTAAATAAAAAATACATCCATTATCATTCAAAGAGGAGGTGTGACGATGGAAACAAAAGATATTCAGCAGTTACAGGAACAGATCCGCGACGGGGTATCCCCCCTGCAGCTGGTCAAGGCAGAGATGGGCAGAATCATCTCAGGTCAGAGTGAACTCATTGACCGGATGCTTCTGGCTCTGATTACCGATGGACACATCTTGCTTGAAGGTGTCCCCGGACTTGCGAAAACTCTGGCGGTAAAGACCCTTGCCCAAACCCTTGACGGTTCATTTTCACGTCTGCAGTTTACGCCCGACTTGCTCCCTGCGGATTTAATCGGCACCAGAATTTACAATGCCGCCAGCGGCGAATTTTCAACCAAGACCGGACCAGTTTTTGCCAATATTGTCCTGGCGGATGAAATCAACCGCGCGCCTGCAAAAGTTCAGAGTGCATTGCTTGAAGCCATGCAGGAAAAACAGGCCACCATCGGCGGAGAACGTTTTCTGCTGCCGCAGCCTTTTCTTGTTATGGCTACGCAGAACCCCATTGAACAGGAGGGAACTTATCCGCTGCCCGAAGCTCAGCTGGACCGCTTTATGTTCAAACTCAAAGTGGATTACCCTGTCCGCAGCGAAGAAAGAACGGTTATTGAGCGCATGGCGCACCCGGCGCAGGAAGTTTCTGCAATTGCCGTATCTTCTCTTCAAGCGATTGAAAACGCCCGTCAGCTGGTGGATAAAGTTTATATTGATGAAAAAGTAATTGAATATATCCTTGATCTGGTGATTGCCACCCGTCCCGGACGGCGCAACGAGTTGTCTTCACGTCAGAGCAGCGCAAATTTGGATGAAATTTCAGGATTGCTCAGTTTCGGAGCAAGTCCGCGCGCTTCCATTGCTCTGGCACTGGCGGCGCGGGGATACGCTTTTCTGCAGGGCAGGGCATATGTTCTTCCGCAGGATGTCAAGGCTCTTGCACCGGATGTGCTGCGGCACAGGATTATCCTCTCTTATGAGGCGGAAGCCGAGGGCATTGATACCGATGCGGTTATTTCCCGTCTGCTTGACCAGCTGCGTACGCCCTGATCGCGGGAGGTGCTATCATGTTGCCTGCCGAACTGGCAAAACAGATCCGGCTGCTGGAAATCCGCACCAGCCGGATCGTTGATGAAATCACAGGCGGCGCTTACCGGAGTGCTTTCAAAGGACGCGGCATTGAATTTGACGAGGTGCGTGAGTATACCGTTGATGATGATGTCCGCATGATTGACTGGAATGTTTCCGCCCGCATGGGGGAGCCGTATATCAAAAAGTTCGTTGAAGAACGGGAACTTACGGTTCTGCTTCTGGTGGATGTTTCCGCATCAGGCGCGTTCGGTTCTGCCGAAAAGACCAAGCGGCGGACTGCCGCCGAACTTGCCGCACTTCTGGCTTTCAGTGCCGGAAACAGCGGCGATAAGGTCGGACTGCTTATGTTCAGTGATAAAATTGAACTCTATGTGCCGCCCCGTTCAGGAAGAAGACACACTTTGCGGTTGATCCGTGAGATGTTGTACTTTACTCCTCAGAACAAAGGAACGGATATTGATCTTGCGCTCCGGGAGTCTTTGCAGCTGCTTTCAAAAAAGAGTGTGATTTTTCTGTTGAGCGATCTCAATGCTTCTGATTCTTTTGCCCGCAGTCTCAAACTGCTCAACCGCAAACACGATGTTGTTGCACTTGAAGTTTTTGACCCCGTGGAACACCGCTGGCCGGTGAATCTGCCGGTTATGGTTGAGGATGCTGAATCAGGTGAACTTGTCCGTTTCGGCGGTAAGCGTTTTCTTGAAACGCTTAATGCTGAATTGGAAAGTATCCGTCAGCACAAACGTTCCGTCTGCCGGGATGCCCGTGTGGATCTGGTTGAAATCCCCAGCGGCGGAGATGTTCTCAAGCCGGTCATTGACTTCTTTGCGCGCCGGCGGAACCGCGTGACAGCTCCCGGAGGAAGATGAATATGAAGCTGATAAAATATTTTACTTCCTTTTCGGCTCTGCTTTTGATTTGTGCCGCCGGATGGTTCACTTCGGGATATTTTGCGAGCGTAAGAGCGCATGTTGATCCGCTGCCGTCTCAAGCGGTGCTGACTGAAAAAAGTGCGCCGTTGGGCGGAAAAGTTTCTGCTGTGGTGGACTTTCCCCTGCCGCTGTGCCGTCATGCGGAAATCATTGATGTTGTGCCGCCGGATGGAACAGTTATTGCCGGAGAAAAACTCATCACCTGGCACAAATTGCGTTTTTTGCGCCGCAACTGGAAAATTTCTCTTGATCTTGTTCCTTTGAAAAAGGGAAAGAATACTCCCGGCAAACTGCGTGTTCTGGTGAAAAAGCGCGGAGAAGAAGCAAAAGAGTTTTCTGTGGAAATTCCCGCGGTGGAAATCCTGCCGGGAACGCCTGCTCAAAAGTTGGAACTTGCGCCTGAAACAGCGGAGAAAACATACCGTATTTCTCCCTGGTACTGGCTTTTGCTTCTGCTGATTCCTGCGGGAATAATTCTTGCACGTTATCTGCGCCGTCCGCAGAAAATGCGTGAATTGACCGAGTGGGAAAAGGCCGTTCAGGAGCTTGCCGGGCTGCGTGAAAAAATATCGTCGCGCAAACTGCCTCCTGAGCAGGCTTTTGTAACTCTTACGGAGTTCATGCGCCGTTATCTTGAACAGCGGTTCGGACTGCCCGTTACCCGCAGTACCGCACAGGAGTTTATCGGAATCATGGATAAATACGGCAGTACCTTTCCTGCGGAATCCCGTCCCTTTTTAAGGGAATTTCTCAATGAGGCTGACCTGGTCAAGTTTGCCCGGGTTGTTCCTGAAAATGCACTGGTTGAGCGTTCTGCGGCAAGTGCTGAACAGTTTGTGGAACACACACGCCCCGAAAGCGAGGTGAAAGATGTTTGAGTTTGCTTATCCCTGGGTGCTTGCCGGACTGCTTCTGCTGCCGTTCTTTTATATGCTTGAACGTTTCTGGCGCAAACGTCCGTCGGTCGTGGTTTCTCAGGTTGTTCCCTTTTCTTCGTCGTACCGCAAGCGTTGGAATCCCACTTTTCCCGAGTGGTGCCGTCTGCTGGCGGTTGCCGTTTTGATCATTGCTCTGGCACGTCCCCGTTCAGGAGACGAAAAGGTCGTCATCCGGGCGCAGGGAATAGATATTGTTCTTGCGTTGGATATGTCCGGCAGTATGCGGGCGTATGACGTGCCGAAAAATCTTACCGATCCGCGCAAACTTCTTGAAGCGATCAATAAAAAGGAGATTAAAAACCGTTTGGAATCGGCAAAAGCGGAAATACGCCGTTTTATTGAAAAGCGTCCCAATGACCGTATCGGACTGCTGGGATTTGCAGATCTTGCATACAGTTTTGCGCCGCCGACTCTTGATCACAACTGGCTGCTGCTTCAGCTTGACCGGCTTCAGCCGGGCATGATCGGAGACGCTACGGGTATAGCTTCTCCCATCGGTTCCGCTGTCAGCCGTCTGAAAAACTCCGCCGTTCCCCGCCGGGTTCTGGTGCTTTTTACGGACGGAACCAACACTGCCGTCAACCGTTTGACACCGGAACAGGCGGCACGTCTTGCCAAAGAGTTCAACATCATCATCCACACCGTCGGAATCGGCAGCAATAATGCCTATGTATTGGACAATACTTTCGGCAGCCGTTTTATTCCTGCGGGCGATAATTTTGATGAAAAACTTTTGAAGACGATTGCCGACACCACCGGTGGCAGTTATTTTCATGCCGACGACGCCCCCGCGCTCCGTAAAGTTATGGAAGAAATTGACAAGATGGAAAAGACCACTGTTGAACAGCCCCGCTACATGGAGTACCGGGAGTTTGCGCCGAATTTTGCCATTGTTGTTGCTCTTTTGCTTCTGCTCGGATTTGTTGCTGATCATACCTGGAAAATGAGACTTCCCTGATGAAAAAAATTCTGTTGATTTCTGCCGTTTGTCTGTTGAGTTTTCTATCTCTTCAGGGAGAAGTTTTTCTGCTCCGTCCGCTTTCAGGCAGCGGAAATACTTCTGCGTTTCCGCTGTGCCGCATTCTGCCCGGACTGGAAAATGCTTCTGCGCTTCTGGCAGAGCCGGTGGTGGTCAACGGAAAAAGATTCACTCTTGAAATTTACCGTTCCTCAGCACGATATGAGGATATGAAACAGTTTCTTGCTGCGCGCGGATTTCATTTTGCAGAATCAAAGGATACGCTCCGCTGTACGGCAAAACTGTCGGCGGATTCTCTTGAAAGACTGCTGATAGTCAAATCTCCCGGTCGCGGTCCGGTCACGGTTTTCCGCATTGCCGGAAGTGCGGGACTTCCCCCGGTTTCCGTCTGGCCCCGTGAGCTGCCGGATCTGCCGCCGGGGACGCGTGCTCTTCAAGTTATTGAACTGCCCCGCCGTCAAAGCGTTTACGGTGCTTTTGAAAAAGGGAGTACCGATGGTCCGGGCGCTTTGCGGCAGCTTGATGCTCTTTTGTATAATGCCGGATGGCGTTCTGCGGGCAAAGAGGCTTCACCGCTTACCGGCGGAACAGGCGATATCTATATCCATAATCGTAAAAAGAACGTTTTGTGGGTTACATTTGACGGTGAGGGACGCGGCGCATTTTACTGCTGTAAACAGGCAAAATGAAGGAAAATGTTTTTTTCTGTCTTAAATAAGTGCCTGAAGGACTTGCATTTTTCTTGAAATGATGATACATTAATGAATAAGCTTGTTTCAGAGTCTTTGACGGAACATCTCATCCTCTATGTTTCCGGAAAATTTTGAGGCAGTCTTTGTTTGGAAAAAGCGTAGTAAATTTTATAAAAGTGATATAGTCATAAAAAGTTTAAGGAAAAGAAACCATGGCTCACATCAAATCCGCTATCAAGCGCATCCGTACCAGCCAGGCGGCTAATCTCCGCAACCGTGCCCGTCTCAGCGAACTCAAAACCATCGAAAAGCACCTGCGTGCCGCTGTTGCTGCCGGTGATGCCGCTGCCGCTGCCGAGTATGCCAAGAAATTCGCCAGCAAGCTGGACAAAGTTGCCAAAGCCGGTACCATTCATCCCAACCGCGCTGCCAACAAAAAGTCCCAGGCTGACAAACTGCTCAACTCCATGGCAAAATAATTTTTGTTGAGTAAAGCAATGAGCCGGGTTCGCTGAGAATCCGGCTCTTTATTTTTAAGAGGGCATTATGGCAAAAAGCATCGCAGAAAAAAAGAGAAATTTGCGCCGGATACACGATCTGTTGTATCAGGTGTACGGCGATTGTGTGTGTCCTCTGAATCATGACAGCGCGTTTCAGCTTCTTGCGGCGGTCATGCTTTCTGCCCAGTGCCGTGATGACCGTGTGAATCAGGTGATTGAAATTCTTTTTGCTTTGGCGCCCGATGCCCCGGCGATGGCAGCTCTTCCTGAAGAGGAAATTTCAAAAATCATTCAGCCCTGCGGTCTGCATAAAGCAAAAGGGCGTAATCTCAAAGCTGCGGCAATCATGCTGACGGAGTCCTTCGGTGGAGTTGTGCCGCAGACGATGGAGCTTTTGACACAGCTGCCGGGCATCGGCAGAAAAAGTGCCAACGTCATTCTCGGGAATGTTTTCGGAATCCCCGGTTTTCCGGTGGATACTCATGTGAAACGTCTGCTCAACCGCCTGGGCGTTGTCAAAACAACTGATCCGGAAAAAATTGAACAGATTGTCAACAGTTTGATTGAACCTGAATTCTGGACAAACTTTTCTCATCTGCTCATTCAGCACGGCAGAAAAGTGTGTCATGCCGGCAAAGCCGTGTGCAGTGATTGCGTACTTAATGAAATTTGTCCCAAATGCGGAGTAAAATAATTATGGGAAAGTTGAAGAGTTTTTTCCGTTCCATCAAAAAATTTCCGGGCTGGATTTATTGGCTGCCTGCAAAGATACATTGGCTGTATTTTAATCTGTGTTTCAGAAAAAAGATTGTTGATCCCAACGGTTTTTACCATGCGTTCAGTGATGTGATTGTTGTGACTTGGCATAACCGTCTGTTTTTCTTTCCGGCAGCCTTTCCCAAAGAAGACCGCAAACGGACTGTGGCGGTCATCAGTGCTTCGCGCGACGGACAGTATATCGCAGACTTTGCGGCGCAGTTCGGTGTGCAATCTGTGCGCGGCAGTTCCTCAAGGGGGGGCGCAGCCGCACAGCTGGGAGCAGTTCAGGCGTGCCGTGAAAAAAAGAATGTGGTTTTTACCCCCGATGGTCCCAGAGGACCCAAATATGTCCTCAAACGCGGACCGGTACAGCTTGCCTCGAAGATGGGCAAAAAAATCGTTCCGGTTTTGATCAATCCCTCCGCCTGCTGGTCTCTTAAAAGTTGGGATGGTTTTCAGATTCCCAAACCTTTTTCCACTTTGACCATTGTTATCGGTGACCCCATTGAAATTCCGCCGGATCTTGATGCGGAGGGAATTGAAACATACCGCAAGCGCGTTGAAGAAGCTGTTCTTGCCATC